>CANROV010000153.1 GCA_947632315.1 Candidatus Gastranaerophilales bacterium | reverse complement strand
GCAGCAACTTGCTCGTCATCAGTACCAAGTCCTTTCATAGCCTCATAAAGCCGGTTTGCATATAATTCTGCGGTATCATTTTCAATTGTTCCGCCATTACTTAAACCAGTTTTTTGCATAGCTTTATTTAATTTTGAAAGATATGTTTCTTTGTTCTTACCTGAAATATCACCGCTAATATCTTCAAAAATATCACTACCCGTATAACCATTATATTTTTCAATAACTTGTGTCAAAACATTTATGTTATCATCATCAATTCCGTCAAATACTCCGGCAATAAACTCATCAGACGTTCCCGTTCTGCCTGCCGTAGCATTATGAATTTCCTGACATAATAATTTGTATGCTGTTTCATTATCGTTTTGTGCTTCAGATAACAAAGCATTAGCTATTTTCTTTTCAAAAGTATTTCTGGTGTTGTCGTCCCAAATGTCCCAAAATCCTAAATCAATTGTATTAACTAAACTACCCCATTTTTCACCATACTCGGTATTATAAGTATCAATAATCTTTACCAAATCTGCATTACTATAACCGGACTCTTCACCAAGTATCTCAGAAACAGCTTCTTTATCGGCACTAAATCCCAAAATTAAAGCATCATTAAGTTTTTTGGCAATTCCTTTGACATCATCATCAGTTAGAGCGCCGTCATTTTGATTATCGTCTAAAGGCTGAGTCTCTGTTGAATTGTCAGGATTTAATATAGCGTCTTTATTTGAAATAGCGAATTCAGATATTGATTCATATAATGCAGCTTTTGCGTCATCATTATTTTCAATACTTTCAAACTCAAAAAACGAGTTAATAGCTTGTTGATTGGCTTTATACCATTTATCAAAACTTTCTTGATTTATATCTAATTCGCCTTCATCATTAACAAAATCCAAATGCTCAGTAAAGAATAATGAAATTTCTTTTTCTTCCAACTTGCTATTAGTAGAGTGTTTCCCTCTTGGTTCCGTATCATCACCAAGCCAGCTCTCATTTTTCAAAAGATACTTACTAAAATCAATCTCGGACATTTATCATCCTTTACTTATTTGGATATTACTAAACTGATTATCGGTACAAACTATTAAAATCTTTAAAAAATTATAAAGAAATATTAAATTTTATTTAAAAACCAAACCAAACCTGATTAAGCTGTCCTCTTTTGACATTTTAGTCCTCCATTCATTTTGACTTTTGCTGTTAATTTTAACATTTTTTCCTTATTGCAATTATACTTTCTTATATAAAATTTCCGACATTATAATATACTTAACCTTTGAAAAACAAAAAATATGCGGAAATTAATTCCCGCATATTTTTGATTTAATCATTATTTTTGATTATCAGTTTGCTTATCCTGCTGCATCTAATATTTCCTGATAGTATTTTCTGTCAAATCCGCTAAAATCTTTAAGAATATCATATATATTCTCTCCGTCATTATATTTTGAATAATTATCTTTTATTGTTTTCATTAATGCATAACCATCATTAGGAGTATTAGCCATATTAAATATTTTTGCAATAAATTCATCAGCAGTTCCTAACATACCTAAAGTAGCATTATGCATTTCTTGACATAATAATTTTAACGCTGTTTCATCTCCACTTTTCACTCCATTGACAAGAGCAGTAGCAAATAATTCTTCATATTTGTCTTGTGTTTTACCGCTAAAATCACCGTCAATATCCTTAATTAAGCTTCCATGTGCTTCATTATAAATTTCCATAACCTTTATTAAGTCAGTATCGGAAAGCCCTGAATCTAATATAGCAGCAACTTGCTCGTCATCAGTACCAAGTCCTTTCATAGCCTCATAAAGCCGGTTTGCATATAATTCTGCGGTATCGTCATCAATTGTTCTGCCATCGGGTAAATCAGTTTTTTGCATAGCTTTATTTAATTTTTCAAGATATTTTTTCTTTGTATCAGATGAAAAATCACCGTTAATATCTTCAAAAATATCACTACCCGTATAATCATTATATTTTTCAATGACTTGTGTCAAAACATTTATATTATCATCATTAATTTTGTCAAATACTCCGGCAATAAACTCGTCAGACGTTCCTATTTTACCAGCCGTAGCATTATGTATTTCTTCACACAATAATTTTAATGCTGTTTCATCTCCGTTTTCTGCTTGATTAACTAAAGCACCGGAAAATAATTCTTCATATTTCTTTCTTGTTTCACCTGAAAAATCTCCGTCAATATCATTAACCAAGCTACCATGTGCTTCATTATAAATTTCCATAATTTTTGTTAAGTCAGCATCGGAAAGCTCTAAGTCTAATATAGCAGCAACTTGCTCGTCATCAGTACCGAGTCCTTTCATAGCCTCATAAAGCTGGTTTGCATATAATTCTGCGGTTTCATCATCAATTGTTCTGTCATTATTTAGAGTATTGTCTTCTTCTCCTGTTATTTGCTCAGGATTTAATATAGCCTCTTCATTTTCTTTTGCGAAAGCAGATATTGATTCAAATAATGCCTCTTTTGCAGCCTCATTATTTTCTATATCCAGAGACTCAAAAAACATGTTAATAGCCTGTTGGTTGGCTTCGTACCATTTGTCAAAACTTTCTTCATTTATGTCCAGTTCTCCTTCATCATTAACAAAATCCAAATGTTCCGTAAAGAAAATAGAAAGTTCTTTACCGTCTAACTTTTCATTTGTCTCGTGATGTCCCTTCGCCTCCGTTTCATCATTAAGCCACCTCTCATTTTCCAAGAGGTAATCTCCAAAATTAATGTTTAAACTCATTCTTTTCTCCTTTCCTTTAAACTTGATTTATTATCAGTTTAAACTATTAAAATTTTTAAAAAATTATAAAAAATATTAAATTTTATTAAAAATTTATTACCCAAAAGGTAATTTCAAAATTAATATTTCAGCCCATTCTTTTCTCCTTTACTTTAAACTAGATTTATTATCGGTACTAACTATTAAAATCTTTAAAAATTTATAGAAAACATTAAGTTTTATTAAAAATTCAAATTTTTATGTTTAGAAATTTTTAAAACAAATTTGCTTGTAAACATTTTATTTTTGATGTACGTTAATAACGTTATAAATCAATAGGAGATAGAAACTAATGAGCGAAAGAAAGTTAGTTGGAACAGAAGAAATGTTCAAAAAAGCATTAAAAGGCGGTTATGCAATAGGTGCTTACAATGTTAATAACATGGAAATTCTGCAGGGTATTGCTGAAGCAGCTGAAGAAACACAATCACCAATTATATTACAAGTTTCTGCAGGTGCAAGAAAATATGCTAATCAAACTTACTTAATTAAACTGGTAGAAGCTGCATTAGCTACAACAACAGTACCGATTGCACTTCATTTAGACCACGGTGCTGATTTTGAAATATGTAAAGCTTGTATTGATGGCGGATTCTCTTCTGTAATGATAGATGGTTCAAGATTCCCGCTTGAAGAAAATATTAAATTAACAAAACAGGTTGTTGAATATGCTCATGCCAGAGGTGTTTCAGTGGAAGCTGAACTTGGCAAATTAGCGGGTGTTGAAGACGATGTTAAAGTACATAGTGCAGATTCTACATATACAGACCCTGAAGAAGCTGCAAGATTTGTTAAAGAAACAGGATGTGATTCTTTAGCAGTTGCTATAGGTACTTCTCACGGTGCATACAAATTCAAAGGCGAAGCTAAACTTGATTTTGAAAGACTCGCTGAAATTAAAAAAGCGGTTAATGCCGTAGTCGGTTATGATTATCCGCTTGTTCTTCACGGTTCTTCTTCCGTACCGAAAGAATTTGTTGCTAAATGTAATAAATACGGCGGTAATTTACCTGATGCACAAGGTGTTCCGGAAGATATGTTAAATTATGCTTCTAAGCACGGTGTAGCTAAAATTAATATTGATACGGATTTAAGATTAGCCATGACTTCTACGATAAGAGAATTCTTTATTGAACATCCCGAAAAATTCGACCCTCGTGAATATATGGGCCCCGGCAGAACTGCTGTTAAAGAAATGGTTAAACATAAAATGGTTGATGTTTTAGGTACTGCAGGTCATGCTAAAGACTAATTAATTAAATAATTTAAAAAAATAGGGTAAAGAAATGATATCTTTATCCTATTTTTTATATAATAATTTTAATAATGTCCGAGTAAATATTCACGGGTTCGCCGGAGGTGTTACAAAATGAAGCACCGCAAGGAAGTGAGGACGACTGAGACTGTATGCGTCAGTTAAGTGAAATTTTGCCAGCGGCTGAAAAAGTAAGCAACTATACGGTTGCACTGAGAAAGCGGAATGTTGCGACATTAGATTAAAATAAAAAGGAATATATGATGATAAAATATTTTAAAGGCTCATTTTTTGTTACAATTGCAGGATTAATCTTAGCATATTTTTGGTCAAAATATTCACATCCGGGAATGGAGTTTGTTTCATTATTCGTAGTTATATTTCTTTCTATACTTGAGATTACACTGTCATTTGATAATGCGGTAATTAATGCAATAAAGCTTGAAAAAATGAATGATACCTGGCGCCACAGATTTTTAACGTGGGGTATTGCAATAGCAGTATTCGGAATGAGATTTTTATTTCCCATCATTGTAGTAGCTGCTTTTTCAGGACTTACAATATTAGGGGTTACAAAATTAGCATTATATGATGTTGATAAATATGCAAATTATCTGCGTGAAGTTCACGCTCCATTGGTTACGTTTGGCGGAGCTTTTCTTATAATGATATTTTTTTCTTATTTCTTTAATGCCGAAAAAGATACACATTGGATAAAATTTATAGAAAAGTCATTATTAAAATTAAACTGTGTAAAATATATTGATGTAGTTTTAGCCTTAT
>CANROV010000152.1 GCA_947632315.1 Candidatus Gastranaerophilales bacterium | reverse complement strand
ATAGCCAAAGGCTTTCCAACTATATTTGACCTGCCGATAACAAGAGCATTTTTCCCTTCAAAATTTATATTATATTCTTTTAACAGTTTTACTATACCTTTAGGCGTGCAAGGAATTGCATAAGGCTTATAATTTAATATTAATTTGCCCATGTTATAAGAAGTAAATCCATCAACATCTTTTATAGGGTCAATTGCATCTATTATTTTTTGACTGTTAATATTTTCGGGTAAAGGAAGCTGTACTAAAATTGCATTTATATTTATATCATCATTTAAAATATATATTTGCTCCAGAATATTTTCTTCCGTGGAATTTTCCGGAAGTGATATTATTACCGAATCAATTCCCGTCTCTTGAGATTTTTTTTGTTTATTTTTTACGTATATTTGACTTGCAGGATTATTACCAACAATTATTACTGCTAATTTTGGTTTTTTTTGTTCTTTTGAAACCAAATGCTTTAAATTATTGGTTATTTTATCCGCAAGTTTTTTCCCGTCAAGTATTACTGTCATTGAATTTCCTCTTGCTGAGGGATATTAAGTCTATAGTATAATTCTTCAATGGAAGATTGTATAACAGCTGATTCTTTTGAAATTCTGTTTTGCTTTAAAGAATCATCCTTAGGAATTGTTCCTATAATTGTTAAATCGTATTTATTTAAAAGCTCAATCAAAGGTTCAATTTCCTGCTTGTTAACTTTATTAAGAATAACACCCAGTTGTTCCCCTGCCGCATATTTTGCTGAATACTCCTGTATTCTTTTTGCCAAATGAATCGAAGCTTCGTTTGGTCTTGCTATTACAAGAGTTGTGTTTATTGGTATATCTACTAATTGATATAAGTATTTTAAGTCAAATTCACAATCAAAAATAACAAAATCATATCTTGATATTAATTTAACAAGTGCATCATTCAGCTGTTTTGTAATCGGACACCTGCAATCTTTAGAACCAACAAGCCATGATACAATAATATCAGTATTATCATCAAGCGGAACAAGAATATCTTCTAAAGCCCATTCAATAAATTCCTGTTTAGTCATATTTTCAGGAATACCTGTTTTATATTCATGCTTTCCGCTTCTTATCCCATATATAGTTTGACGAATATCTTTACCGAAACTATGAGCCAATTCAGAGGTTAAATCATTATCAAAAAGTAAAATAGTTTTATCGGGATGTTTTTCCTGTAAAACATGCCATAAAGCTTTTACTATAGTGGTTTTACCGCTTCCGCTTTTTCCTGTTACCGCAATTGATACCGTCATTTATATTCTCCATGTGCCAATTTTATTATACCAAATATAACTTTTATGTAAATTTACCGCAAATTTAAAAATTTGTGAACCTGAGGTATTAATCTTACATTGGGATATTTTTTTATAAAGTCATTATAAACTCGGGTTATTATATCATTTGAGCTTGACAATTCTTTACCATTCATTTTTGGCTGAAGAATAATTAAAAGATTATCTTTTTGTGCAAGCTCTATAGATTTTTCAATTTCTTCATTCGATATATTTTCATCAAAAACAATTTTTAAGAATATTTCTTTATAGTTTTTTACGGCCGTTTCGATAAATTCCTTATGTAAGCGGTATAAATCACCATTATTCGATGAAGAATTAAGTTTAACATCCATAGAAACAATATCAATATTACTTATTATTTTTTCAAGTTCATTATACAAAGTACCGTTTGTTTCCAAATATATTTTAGGAGAAAAGCTGTTATTAGAAGGATTTTCTTTAATCAAGCTAAGAAATTCCCGAAGAAAATCGATATCACAAAGCGGTTCACCGCCTGTTAAGCTTATTGAATGAATATTCTTGACCGATTTAATTTTATTAAACAGTTCTAAGGGAGTGTATTGAGTTAAATTTGAAATAAAATCCGTATCACAATATTTACACTTTAAATTGCATTTTGAAAATCTTATAAATAATTGATTATAACCAATATAAGGGCCTTCGCCCTGAACAGAAGTAAATATTTCTTTAATATAAGTTTTATTTTGCATCATAAAACTCTTTCCGTACCTCGGATTTAGACATTTGCGCCAATTTCAAATAAAGCTCTTTTTCAGCTTCGGTAATATTTTCAGGAGTTTTTATCATAACGGTAATAATAACATCTCCACGCTTATTTTTTAATTTATTTTCAAGTCCGAGAGAAGTCAATTTTAATTTTTGTCCTGATGATGTTAAAGGCGGAATTTTCACATTATAGTTTCCATCCGGCAGAGGAAGAGATATTTCACAGCCTAAAACTGCTTCATAAGGCGTTATAGGAAGATTAATCAAAATATTTTGTTTATCAATACTATAGTATGGATTTTTATCAACGGTAATTACAAGGTATAAATCACCGTCTTTTCCTCCATATAAACCCATGTCGCCTTCTTTACGTATTCTGACTTTGGAACCTGTAACTACTCCGGAGGGGATTTTAACGTTTATTTTTTTACCGTAAGATAATTCCCCCTGCCCATTACACATTTTACATTGTTGTCCGTTAATAAATTTTCTTCCTTCGCAGTTTGGACATGGTTTTGTGTGTATTATATTTACTTTTCTGTTTGTACCGTTAACAGATTCCAAAAAACTTACGGATAAATCAATAGAAATATCTTTTCCGTTAATCGGAGCTTTCTTTTGTGTATTTTTCCCGGAAAGTTTTTTTCCGTAAAACAAATTATCTAACGTATTATTTATAGAAGAAGTAAAAGGAATATCCGATTTTTTGGTGCCTGTATTTTCATTTTTTACCGGATTAGATTCCTTAAATTGATTCAGTTTTTTGTTATACTCTTTTTTTATTTTTTCTCGGTAAAAACCATGAAGAATGTCATATTTTTTTCTTTTTTCTTCATTAATAAGTATTTCATAAGCTTCTTGAATTTCTTTAAATTTAGAAATATCAGCTTTATTTTTAGAAATATCCGGATGATAAATACGAACCAGTTTTCTGTATTCCGACTTAATTTCCTCCCCGGAAGCTTCAAAATTAACATTAAGAATTTGATATAAATCTTTATTATAATAATTGGCCAATGTAAAAATCTCCTTATTTAATTTTAAGAAAGACAAAAAAAATATCAAATATTTTGTACTTTTTTTTTGAATGAGATAATATAAAAAAGGTGCAGAATAAAATAGGGATAAACATGGATACGGAAACAATAAGAAAAACAGATAGTGAAATTGCCGAATTAATAGACAAAGAATTAAAGAGGCAGCAAAACACAATAGAGCTGATAGCAAGCGAAAACTTTACTTCAAAAGCAGTAATGGCAGCAGCAGGAAGTGTATTGACCAACAAGTATGCGGAAGGCAAACCTTATAAGAGATATTATAACGGCTGTGAGAATGTAGATAAGATAGAAGAATTAGCTCAAGAACGTGCGAAGAAATTATTTAACGCCGAGCATGCCAATGTACAGCCTCATAGCGGAGCTCAAGCTAATATGGCGGTATTTTTATATGCACTTAAACCGGGTGACACGGTCATGGGGATGGATTTATCCAACGGAGGCCACTTAACTCACGGCTCAAGCGTTAATTTTTCAGGTTTATATTTTAATGTTGTATCATACGGAATAAATGAAAACGGTGAGATAGATTATAACAATGTAAGAGAGCTTGCACTAAAACACAAACCAAAGCTTATAATATGCGGTGCAAGCAACTATTCAAAGATAATAGACTTCAAAAAATTTAAAGAAATAGCAGATGAAACAGGCGCTCTATTAATGGCAGATATAGCTCATATAGCAGCACTTGTAGCGGCAGGAGTTCATCCGAGTCCCATTCCGTATGCTGATTTTGTAACTACAACCACCCATAAAACATTAAGAGGGCCAAGAGGCGGAATAATAATGTGCAAAGAAAAGCATGCTCAGGGAATAGATAAAGCAGTATTTCCGGGCATACAAGGAGGGCCGTTGGAGCATATTATTGCCGCTAAAGCCGTTGCACTAGAAGAAGCATTATCGGATGATTTTAAACTGTATGCACAGCAAATTCTTAAAAACGCCAAAGCATTGGCAAAATCAATGATGGATGAAGGGCTTGATATTGTCGGTAACGGTACTGAAAATCATTTAATGACTCTTGATTTAAGGAAATTGCATAAAACAGGTAAAGATATAGCTAATATGCTTGAACTTGTAGGTATAACCGCAAATAAAAATACGGTTCCAAATGATCCTGAAAGTCCGTTTGTAACAAGCGGGGTAAGAATAGGAGTTCCCGCCGTTACAACAAGAGGTTTTAAAGAAGATGATATGATTGAAATCGGTAAAATTATTGCAGAAGCAGTAAAAATTTCTGATACAAAAGATGAAAATAAAATAAAAGAATTAAAAGAACGTTCATTAGCATTGTGCAAAAAACATCCGCTATATGAATAAAGGAAGTAATATGACATTTCTTCAACTATCAGAGGCAAATATAATAGGGGCAGTAATTGCATTCATATTAGGATTGTTTATTGTACCTTTAGTAATAGCTTTTTCAGAGAAAAAAGGGTTATTAGATCAGCCTAATGAAAGAAAAATTCACTCTCATCCAATTCCCAGGCTCGGCGGAGCAGCTATTTGGGTATGTACGATTTTATCATTTTTTGCATTGATTATATTAAGTTATTATCCGTACAGGTCTTTATTATCGGGACTTTTATTAGGCAGTTCGTTAATGTTCTTGTTAGGACTTATTGATGATATATACGGACTCAGTGCGAAATTTAAATTTGTAATACAAATATCAATAGCGACAATAGTATTTTGTCTCGGGGTTAAAATTTCTTCAATATTTATCCCGTTTATAGGCTTAATAGAAA
>CANROV010000151.1 GCA_947632315.1 Candidatus Gastranaerophilales bacterium | reverse complement strand
GAATTAAAAGATTTAGAATTATTTGAAGAATTAGCTGCTTAATCTACTCTATATTTTCATTTTGATGATAAAAAAAGGACGGTTATTAAATACCGTCCTTCCTTTTTATTTTATTTTAATTTTATTCACCTTAAAATCAGGAAATTCTTTTAATCGTTTTTTTATCTCATCAAAAGTAAGGAATCCGCTTTGCGCACCAAAATTTTCAACAACGGAAGCAGCATTAACAGAAGCATACATAAGAGATTTTTCAATATCCCAATCCGTTTTTTCCAATGAAGCAACAAAAGTAGAAGCAAATGCGTCACCCGCTCCTAATGTACTTACAACTTTTGCAGGGAATTCTCCGCACTGATAGAACTTTTTCCCGTCGTATGCGTATACCCCGTTTTTTCCATCGGTAATTATAGTAATTTTACAGTTCATTTTATTTATTTCTTTCAGCATTTTTATAATATCAGGATGAACTGTTTCATCAGAATATTTTTCAAATTTAGTATCAGGTCTTACTTCAATACCTGTCAGCATAGAAGCTTCATCTTTATTTAATATTACAACTTCAGCAGTCTTAATAATTTGATATAAATATGATTTACCCTGCTTAATACTGCTTGTACCAATATTTATTGCCATATTAACATCATTTTCTTCGGCAAAATCCGCAATTTTATCTAATACCTTAGTTGAATCGCCATTTAAAGGTGCAATATAAAGCCATTTTGAATTACGTATTGCTTCAAAGTTTACATCATTTATTTTTATATGAGCGTTTGCTCCTCGATGAGCCAAAACAGTTCTATCTCCCTGAAAACTTGTTAAAATAATTGAAAAACCTGTTTTATGCTCATCTGTCATTACAATATTTGATGTGTCCACTTTAAACTTCTGCAGGGATTTTAATATATTTTGTCCCTGAATTTCATGTCCTATTTTTATTATTGTAGAAGTATTTAATCCTAAATTAGAGAAATTAGAAGCTGTATTTATAGCACCTCCGCCCGTTTGAAAATCAAATTTATCTATTTCAATCTTAGCGCCATAAGGATATGACATAAAATCTCTTTTCGTATTGGTCGAACTTACAGATACAATACTTGCCGAATCTGTTTCTATAAATGCATCGAGCGTTGCGCTTCCTATCGTAATTACATCAAACATGTTTTTAACTTCCGTTTCTTAATACTATTATATACTACTTAGCTCTCGGATGAGCAATATTATAGGATTGTTTTAATCTTTCAGCAGATACATGTGTATATATCTGCGTATTACTTATACTGCTATGACCCAATAATTCTTGAACAATTCTTAAATCAGCACCTTTTTCAAGAAGTTTTGTTGCAAAACTATGCCTGAATACATGCGGTGTTACATGCTTGGGCAGTTCTATTTTAGAAACTACATCATTTATTGCCAGTCTCACACTCTGAGGCTGGAGCCTATAGCCTGTTTTATTTATAAATACCGCTTCAGAATCAATTTTTGAATCATCTTTTGTAATAATTCTTCTCACTGTCTTTATATACTTTTCCAAAAAATCTTTTGCTCTCGATGAGACTAACACAATTCTTTCTTTTGCACCTTTTCCGAATACTTTTATCTCATTCTCATCTAAATTTAAATTCTCAAAATTTAAACTGCTTAATTCAGATATTCTCATCCCGGTAGCATACAATAACTCTAATATTGTTCTGTTTCTATAACCGGCAGGAGAATCAATTTTTATATTATTAAGTATCTTATCTATCTCTTCTTCCGTTAAAAACTCTGGTAAAGATTTTCCATGTTTCGGAGAATGCACTCCGATTGCAGGATTTGATTCTATTATCCTTTCTCTGTATAAATATCTGTAAAACGTTCTTAATGAGGCTATTTTTCTGGCTATTGTTGTTTTGGAATAATTAAACTGCTGTATATACGCAAGATACTCTCTTATCTGCTGATAATTAACATCTTCTATATTTCTTTCATTAAGCCATATCAAAAAACTTAATATATCTGAACCATAAGCAGTAACTGTATGCTTTGAAAAATTCTTTTCAACTTGAATATATAATTTAAACTCTTTTAAATATCGTTTTGAGTTATCGTTCATTAATTTATCTCTTACAAAATGACACTATAATTGTAAAAAAATTTTAACAAAAAGGCAACAATATATTATAGGAAAGGTACATTATTAAGAAATATTAAATACCTTGTATTCATGTATTCATGCATGTTTACATGAATTTAGAGATATTTGGAATATACATTTTTTTGTTTAGTGAACAATTTGTTGTGTTCTTAATAATCTTTTATTATAATAAATTTAGTGTTTTGAACATGGTTTGAAAGAGGAGAATTTTCAAAGATATATGGATAGAGTTTTTGAAAATTATCAGAGAATCAAAACACAAGTTGCACATTATAATCCGACGATAGTTGCAGTTACAAAGTATTTTGATGAATCACAAATTATAAAATATTACGATTTGGGGATACGTGATTTCGGAGAAAACAGAGTAAAAACAGCACTTGAAAAAATAAGTAAGCTTCCTGAAGAGATAAAAAAAACAAGCAGGTTCCATCTTATAGGGCATTTACAAACCAATAAAGCAAAACTTGCAGTAGGAAATTTTTATTTAATTCATTCTGTTGATTCAACTAAATTAGCAAAAATAATTTCAGATGAAGCAGAAAAAAAGGGGATAGTCCAAAAAATATTACTTCAAATCAATAATGCACATGAAGAACAAAAATCAGGATTTTCTCCTGAGGAATTAAAAAAAGAATTTAAAGAAATAATATCTTTGAAGGGAATCAGCGTAGAAGGTGTTATGAATATGGCTCCCTTAGATGCCGATGAAAATAAATTACATATTTTATTTCATAATATCAAACAAATATACGATGACTTACTATTTGAATACGGAGTAGAATTAAAACAGATATCGATGGGAATGTCGAGAGATTATATGATAGCGCTTGAAGAAGGTGCAACTATCATACGATTAGGAAGAATACTATTTGAATAATAATTAGGAGGACGAACATTGGCAGTAGCAGACAAATTTAAAGGAATTATTGATTTCCTTACTTCAGGTTTTGAAGGAAAAGATGATATTTATGACAAAATGATGGATGAAGAACCGGATGAAGAATATCCCGTACAAGATAATTTAGCTTATAAACCATCCTTTAATCAGGAAGAACAAAAAAACCAAAATTCTAAAGTTGTTTCACATCCAAATTACAGAGGATATGAGGTTATGGTTTGTGAGCCTCGTTCTTATGAAGATTCTATAGGAATTGTTAAACATCTTAAGGATAGAAAGACTATTGTTTTAAACCTCCATTTATTAGATAAAGAACAAGCTTTGAGAATTGTTGATTTCTTATGCGGAGCTGCTCACGCTTTATCAGGCAGCCAGCAAAAAATAGGCGACTCCGTTTTCATTTTTACTCCTGTTAATGTTGCTTTGTCTGCTGATTCTCAAAAAAGTAAATTTTTAAGAGACGCTTTGTGGAATCAACCGCAAGTGTAGGTTTTGGTAAGATAGAAAAAACGGCTTAATAAGCCGTTTTTTTGTTTTTATAATCCGGTATCATACTTTGAAGCAGACTGTCTTAAAGTTTTATCGGAAATGTTAAATATGAAACACAATAAATGCGTCACGCACAGTTTAATAAGACGCCTTTTTATTGGATTAAATCTCTGCAATTTAAATTATTATATTTATCTTTTTTTAATCTTGACGATGAAAGGTCTATTTTTTTGATAATATTAAATCTCTTTTTTCTGTATAACATATCAATAAATGCTTCCAAACGTGTAACAAACCCTGCTTCTCCTGTATGCTCATCTATTGATAAATGCAGTATTGGTTTATTATTTTTTCTTGAAAATCTTGATATTCTTTCAAGCATTAATGAATCAGGCCCGCAGCCAAATGCATTTACTGTTATTACACCGTCTATATTTTTATCTTGTATATAATGAGCAGAAGCACCTGTTATTTCATATTCATTCGCCCAGTATAACTTTGAATGCATTGAAGCTAAACCTTCATTCATTTGTTCTAAAGTCAGCTGCTCTGCCGTATAAACTTTTACATCCAGTTTCTCAAGTTTATCAAATATTTTCATACTGACTCTTTCGTCATATAAGTTATAACCATGTCCGATTAATGCAACATTTATAGGATAAACTTTTTTATTATCCGCAATTATAACTTTATCCGCTAACGCATAACTTAGTGCTTGTTTATATTCAACACCGTTTCTTGTCATTATATGAAAGTTATTATAAACTTTCCAACCTGCTTTTGAAGCCCTTTTGATAATATCCATATCAATTATACCGAAAGGCTTTACTGCTTCTCTTAAAAATTCATACAGTCCCTGATTTTTTTCCGATTTATCAAGAGTTGCATCAATTATTGTAAAATCTTTTTTTACTACATTTCTTATTAAATCAGGCAATCCTCTGATTTTTGAGCAATTATATATTTTAGGTAATATAGATTGCAGTGAAGGTACAAATATTTTATCTACACCTTTTTCCAACAGATTCAATATATGTCCTACATATACCTTTACCGGAAGGCAAGTTTCAGGAACAACTAATGATGAACCCAATGACATTGTCTGTTTTGTTGTTTTGTCGGATAATACTATATCAATACCCAAATCAGTAAAAAAGCCATACCAAAACGGATAAAAATTATAATATGATAACGCCATTGGTATTCCTATTTGCATTTGTATCCCTTCTACAACTTACAATGAAATTATATCACAAAATTTTATTTTTTTTCTTCCGTAAGTAATTTATTTAACAGTCCGAATTTTTTTAAGAATTTTAC
>CANROV010000150.1 GCA_947632315.1 Candidatus Gastranaerophilales bacterium | reverse complement strand
AGATACATCTCTTATGTAAATTTGTTTATCCAAACTTTTAATAAAGCATAACAATTCATTCAACATTTCTTTATTTGATTTATTCAGGTCTCTTGATAAATAATCAAGATTTAGTTTAAAATCAGGCTCATTTTTATTAAGATTTTTAAAAATCGGATGATTTATATCAAAAAAAATAGCGCCAACACTATTTTCGAATATTCTATAATATTCTTCTTTATTAACAGTATCTATTTTTGAAATTGTTTCAAATAAAGGCTTAAAGGATAGGTCAAATCCTTGCATAAATTCGGTAATACAACGCTCTAAAGCAATTACATAATCAGGATGGGCGCCAAACCGAATTGCAAAATTATTTGTATCATTATCTATAAACATAACCATTATTACGGGGAAATTTTTTCCCAAAGAAGCGTCAAAAACTTTTATTGTATACTTTCCGACCTCAGATATATATTTAATCAAGTCATTAATTTCAGAATATTTTTCATAATATTCCGGCGGAATAAGAGGAAGAGAATATTCATTTAAATAAATATTTTTTGTAACATATCTTTCTAAAATTTCAGAAATACCTTGAACCAATGCTTCTTCTTTAGAATTACCTGCACACATACCGCTTGAAAAATTTTTTGCTCTTAATATTCCGAGAGGAATTTCTACAATTTTCTTTTCAAATATACTATAAAAAGGAACTGTAACTAAATTGTTTATTTTATCAGGTAAAATATCAGCAAAGTGAGTAGATGAGTAATTCTGAGGTACTAAAAAATTTAATTTTTTTATTTCGCCGAGTATGCCGTCAGATAAATCATCACCATCTATAAGAAAATTTTTTATGTAATTTTTAGAGAAATCAGATATATTACTCAAGTCATATACTTTTTCGTCAGGTGCATATATAAATTCATCATTAGCAAAATTAATAATAAACCCGTTTTGCAATCTTTCTGTTAATTCAGCATAGCCGCTGCATAAAGAAGCAATTATACTTTTTCCTTTACCGTTAGCACCTAAATCTTTATATATATCAAAATTAACACGATGAGAAAATGGCATAGTACAATTTTTTTCTATATTTTTAGTAAAGCTTTCATTAATGTTTATGCCTAAAGATTGATAAATTTTTTTAAGATTAATTAGAGTTTTCTCAAATTCGCAATCTTTTTTTGTTTTATATGTTTTATACATTTCATAACTCCTTAGAAATTATTAACTTTTTTACATTTTTTGCTTAATTATTTCTTCTGTTTATTTTATCAAATAATTATTTTAATAATCTTAAATGTTAAAAAAATTCACAATTAACTTTTTTGAAATTTATAATTTGAAATAAAAATGTTGGAGGTATGCTTTGCAAAGTATATATAAAATGAAAAAAAATTTGCCCGATATTTATAACAAATATTGAATGTAATAAATGAAATTATTATCGAAAAAACATAAAATCGTAAATTTGCTACGGGGGGGGGTAGAAGTTGTATAATTATTTTGGTTACTAATTTGGGTGGTTTTATGAATAACAAAAATAACGAAATAAAGCATAGTTTACAAATAAATATTAAAATAATTTCAGTTGTTTTAACATTATTTTGTTTGTTAGTAAATGGAAAATGTTTTGCATTTTCATTATTTAAAGATAAAGGTATAGATAAAGGGAAATGGGTAGTATTAAAAACAGAAATGAGCCAACCTAGAGATTTTGCTACTGCAAATTTGTTACCGGATGGTAATGTATTAATTATGGGAAGTAGTATCCAAAATTCAAATACAACAGATACAGTCGATATATTTGATCCAATAAATAATGTAATAATAAAGTCTTTAGATTTTGATTACAAACATTATAGGGATTTTGCTACTGCTACTTTAAAAAATGGAAATATACTTATCACTGGAGGTTTTAGTGATAATTTTAAAAAGCCCAACAGTTTTAAGGTTTTTAATAGTCAAACATATAAATTCGAGACAATAGACAATATTAATTATGTTCATTGGTATGGTCGTAGAGGACATTCACAAATAGTTTTAGATAATGCTGATGTTTTAATTACTAGTAGTATAAATTGTCCTATAATATATAATATTGATAAAAACAACTTTTATGAACCAAAAAATAATATTGATACAGGTGTTAGACAATCATTCTATTTTAAATATGAAAATGGAGATATTTTATTTTTTTATTTAGGAAGTCCTATATTATATCAAATTAAGAAAAATGAAATTATTAAAATTAAAGAAGAAATCCCAAGTGGTTTTATTGCAATTCAACTTGATTCTGAAAATTATTTAAATATAAATCCAAAAAATAATTATAGTGAAGGTTTTATTTATAATATCAAGACTAAAAATATAATCCCAGTGAACAATCATATTGATAGAACATGGAGAGTAAATAATTCTTATCCGCCACAGGTCGTATTATTAGACAATGGCAATGTTTTAATATTAGGGATATATGCTAAAACTATTGAAAATGAGAACTCATCTTTAATACAAATGAGAAAAAATCAAAACTATGATAAGTATTCTACATATTTATATGATAGAGCAAGCAATATGTTTTATGAAATAGATAGCCCTAAGTTTCCTATTTTTAAAGGTGTCGGAATATTAAAACTTACAAATGGGGATATTCTCTTTGTTGGTGGAACGAGAGATATGAAATCTAATAATAAAATACAAAAATATATTTATAAATAAAAAGGAGAAATAAATGCCAACAGAAATATTATCTTTGCAGGTGGTGAAAGACAATATCATTTGAACTCTATACCACCTCATTTTACTACATATGAAATCTATAATATTGATAAACATCAATCCAAACATTTAACACTATTTGCACCATTTAGTGATGATATACTTATGGGGAGAATAGACGGAGAAAAAATATTTATTATTGTTAATAAAAAAAGTTATGTTTTTAAAGAAAAAAATAAGCAAGTAGATTAGATTTGAATACTTTGTCAATAATTTTAAGATTTAATGCAAAATCTTCGTTTTTCCATAAAACAACAAATAAAAAAGACTCTCTAATTCGGGAGTCCTTTTGTAAATTTAAACATCATTAAACAAATCTTTTATCGGTATTTTATATGCTATACTTGTTCTTATAATATATCTGAGTGTCAAGTTTCTTTTTCCCGTTTCGACCTTGGCGATATGTTCACGTTCATAATTTGTTTTCTCAGCAAATACATTTTGCGAGTGATTGTTTTTACTTCTCAAATTTCTGATTTTTTGAACTAAAACATTCATTACTTCTTTTTCTTCATTTGTAAACATTGGCTATTCTCCTTTCTTGCTTTTTGCCACGTATACAAAAAAAAGAATAAATTATTATTTACGGGATAACATATGTAGATTGATGAAATCCTTAAATTTGCACTGGTGTGTGTGGGGGGGGGGAAAAAGGTAAAAGTGTTATAATTACTTTTTTACAAGTCGAAGTATTATTATAAAAAATTAAACAATATACTAATGCTTAATATAATCTTCTGAATGCGGTATGTCTGAGAAAATTTCGTGATAAGGAACGTTACAAAGCGAAACACCGCAACGCATTGTGGATGATTGAGCCTGCATGTGAAACTGGGCGAAATTTTTGATTGGCAACTTTAAAGCTAAGCAAATGGCAGCCTTGAGCGAAAGGAATTTCAAGACAGTCGGCGGGAAAGTGCGGCACTGGATTAGATTTATTAGTGTGCCTCATAATTATCATAATAAACTTGGGAACTTTTTGTATATTGAGTAGTTTGCACATCAGTTGAAGTTCCGAAGATTAATTTTACATTTAAATCAGCGTCAGCATAAGGTGATGAAGGCATTTCTTTCCAAAGTTTAATATAAAGCTGAGGATGATTTACTCCTTTAGTTGAGCCTAAATATCTGAATTGCAAGTCTTCACGGGTACGTGACCAATTGTTACACCCGCTGCTTACCTTGCACGCTCCGCCAAGGTGAATAAAGTCACTAATTTCTTTAACGTCAGTGCTTACATTATCATTAGTTAAATACTGTATATTTAACGTGGATTTGCTTTTATCCACATACATATAGTTATAGCCAAAATCTCTTGCATTTACTGCGGTTATCTGATATGCTGTTCTGTCATCCAATTTAACTAAATTTCTGTATGTTATATCTACTTCTTTATTAGTTTTTGAATAAACTGCACTTAAAGGTACCATTAATTGAGATATTTGATTGCATTGTAAACGATTTTCCTGCACATCGGGTATTGCGAAAGGATATTCAAGTAACACCGGAAGGGAAGGATTTATTAAACTTCTGCTGTGACTCGAAGGGCCATCTGTTTTTAATACCCAGTTATTAGGATCATTAGGATTATAATTAAAACACCAATCCATTGAAATCCAAGGCTTAAAATCTTCTATTCCGCCAAAAACTTCTTCTGAAGGCTGATAATTTGTATCGGCAAATATTGATTTTGCAACATAGGATTTTCTAATGTTATATATTTCTTCTTTTGACTTATAATTCAAACTTATCGGTTGGTTAATTGTAATATTTTGAATATCATCAGCATTATTTTTCATCGGATATAATAAATTTATACTAATCGCCAAAAACAGAGTTAATAGAGATAAATTTATTAATTTCTTTTTCATTATAAAATCTCCTAATGTTGCATACTACTATTAATTTTATATTTTTTTCCTCTTAAGTCAATATTTTAAATTTAAGCCCCGAAGATTTCGAAAATATTTATCCTTATAAAACATATAAAAATTTAATTTTCATGATATAATAAAGGAACGGGCGGTTAGCGCAGATGGTAGCGCATCACATTGACATTGTGGAGGTCGCTGGTTCGAGTCCAGTATCG
>CANROV010000149.1 GCA_947632315.1 Candidatus Gastranaerophilales bacterium | reverse complement strand
AGCTGACGTAATTAAAAATATTTTGAATATAAAAAATTTTTAAATAAAAAAACCTGCCATTAAGCAGGTTTTTTATTTCTCAGTTAAATAATTAAATTGACCATCTTCCGCCGAATTGAAGTCCGACACCGTTTCTGCCTCCGCTTGTGAAATAGGTTTGACCATAACCGACAAATCTTTCACCGCATAATTTTCTGAGGCCTATGCCATACTTAAAGAATGGTTTAACACTCAATTCAGGTAAAGTAGCGTCACTTGCAATAAAGTCCGTTTTATCAAACAAATTCCAAACGATACTTAAACCTGTATACGGCTGCCAGCCGTTACCTACATTACCTATAAATTTCAAACCGGGTTCTAATTGCAAAGCATGCAGAGGATTGGAATTAATCCTTATTCCGCCCGAAGTTGTGTAATTTTCAGTGTTAACAAATGAATAAGACATTAACCAACTTGGCTGGAGAATAAATTTACCTTCAGCAAATTCCCAATTATATCCTGTTTTAGAAGCAATACCGGTTCTAAATAAGCCAAATGAATCATCTCCATAATTTGTAGAAGCTTCTGCAGAGTTAGCACCTACGTTTGCGGTTAAACCTGCAAAGAAATTATTTTTATATAAAGTACCTGTTAAGCCCAATGTACCGCCATTTTGATAGATACTAATACCGTCATATGCCTGATGAGAACCGTTATATCCCGCATATAAACTCCACATACCTTCCCAGCCGTTTTTCAAGTTATACATTTCCGAGTCAGCACCCAAATATGTACCCCAAGCAACGTTAGAAACTTTTGTTCCCCGTTTTAATCTAACATTTTCAAATACAGCATATGGTCTTGCCCAAAGTGCGGTACTTTCATAAGGGGTTGAAGATTTATCATAGATGTAATTCAAATCAGAGCCTGCTTGAGCATATTTATTTTTATACTTCATAGATTGTCTCATACTTTTTGGCATAATCATATACATATCCATATTACGGAATGCTTCGTCGTAGGAATCTAATTGAGTAAGATATCCGCCCAATTGTGCTGCAACAGGTGCTGCCATTACTTCAGGGTTAAAATCTCTGTATGTATTGCCTGTCGGGGTATATGATATACCGTCAGTTCCGCTTTCCACATTAACATATCTTAACGGAGTTAATGTTGTAAATGATTTTTTAGGTAATTCCAAAACAACTTCTTCTCCTAAACCAAGCGAATCTTTAATGTCAGAAGCTGTTATATTACCGTTGCTTACTGTTGTATCGGGCAGGAAGTTAAAGTCTTCAATATTAACATTACCCGAAAAATCTTCTGCCTTCGAAAATTTATCCGTAGTTTTATTTGCAGAACTTATATCAAATTTTATCTTTGAGTCTTTACCTATTTTAACTTTTTCCCCGTAGTCATTAATTCTGCCGTCTTGAGAATCTAAAGTTGCACCGGTAACAGTAACACTGGTACCTTCACCTAAAGAACTTCCTTCAGCTAAATGCAAAGTACCTTTTGTAACGTTCATTTCTGCATTTTTAATTTCGCCGTTAAAAGTAACTTGTCCTTCGCCATCTAAAGTAACATTGTACTTTTCGGCTCCTGAAATACCGTCAGCTAAAGTAATATTTTTATCTTTTGAAGCTTGAAGATTTAAAGAACCGACTTTATTTGCGGATGAAAGCTTATCCATATAGATATCTCCGCCATCTTCTGCGGAATTACCATAAAAAACAACATCATCTTTGTCTGCTTTAACGGTAACATTACCGTTAGCCCATATAGCACCGCCTTTATCTCCCGCTTTGTTATTTACAAAGCTTGTATCAGTAACCGTAGTTTCCGTATAAGAAGCAATAGCACCACCGTTTTTACTTGCAGTATTACCGCTAAAAGTGCTTCCAGTAACAGTTAATGAAGAAGAATCTCCCGAAACATTTGAGCGTGTAGCAATAGCACCGCCGATAGTTTCTGACAGATTATTAACAAAATCAGAATTGTTAATTTCCGTTTTTGAACTGCTTCCGACAAATATTGCACCTCCGCCTTCTTTATCATTGTTATAATCAGGATGTTCTTCAGTAAATTGAGTACCTGTAGTTCTGTTTTCTCTAAATAATGAATCACTAACGGTAGTTTTTCCGCCTGACCAGATTGCACCACCTTCGGCTTCAGCTGTATTATTTTCAAATACTGAGCCTTCAACTGATAATGTGTTGTCAGCGGAAGCTCCCGTCCAAACAGCTCCGCCTTGACCGCCCTCCAAAGCAGCGTCTCTGGTCTTTTTTTCTGCAGCATAGTTATTGTTAAAGTATGAATCTTTAAGTGTTGTTTTTGCGTTTGAACCTGATACTGCAATTGCTCCGCCTAACATAGCTTTATTTGCAGTAAATTGAGAATTATCAACTTGTAAATTAGGATTAATAGTTTCTCTTGCAGTATTTAAAGAGGAACTATATACATTATAAATTGCACCGCCCCGACCACCGGTAGTATTATTTTCAAATAAAGAATGTTCAATATTTGTCGTATCCTGAGTAGTTAGAGCGCCACCTGCTGTTGTTGCACTATTATTATTAAATACAGAATCATTAATATCCAAAGTACCGCCGTAAGCATATACCGCACCGCCATAATCAGAGGTGTTATTTAAAAATGAAGCTTTTTGTATTTTATTTTCCGAATTACTCCAATTAAAAATAGCTCCGCCCATTGAACTTGAACTATTGTCTTTGAATACAGCATTATCTCCTATTATAAAACTACTTGTATTATATATTGCACCGCCAAGCACACTTGAAATGTTACCGCTGAATAATGCATTTTCACCTATTGTGATATTATTATTCGTATTATAAACAGCACCGCCATAATTTGCATTATTTGCATTAAACACAGCATTATTGCCAATCTCTATTTCCTTTTGATTATAAATGGCACCGCCGTAACTTGACATATTGTTCTCAAATAATGCATTGTCACCCACCGTTGTATTATGAGCATCATTATATATTGCACCGCCATAACCATATACCGACTGGGAATTTGAAATTGCCTTATTATTTCTAAAAATTGCATTATTACCTACTGAAAAAGAAGAATAATCTTCTTTATTCGTCATAGTATCACAAAGTGAGATAGCTCCGCCCGTAACATAATTACCGCTAGGGGAATAATTATCATCAAAACCGGCTTGATTTCCTTCAAATAATGCATTATTACCTATTGTAAAGCTTGACTTTTTTTCTCCTCCTTCTTCTGCAGTTATATCGAACGTATATGAACTTATAGCACCACCTTGAAATTGAGCCTGATTGTTTTTAAATGTGGCATTATCGCCTATTGTTACGTTATTTTGTTTAAATAAATCTATTGCACCGCCGTCTTCAGCTTTATTACCTTCAAAAGTTACTCCCTTACCAATTTGAACTTTGCTTTTTCCATCGCCTTCCGAGAAAATTGCACCGCCTCTTTTTTCATCTCCCTCTATAGCAAGATTATTTTTAAAAATTACATTATCTTCTATATTTAAAGTTCCGTCTTCATTAACTATAGCACCGCCGTCAAACCTGGTAACACTATTATTTTCAAATACTGAACCTGAACTAACGGTCAAATTCCCTCCGTCATTTTCAATAGCACCACCTGTTTGTGCCGTATTTTTGGTAAATGTACCGCCAACGGTCATAGTACCTTTATTATATATAGCACCGCCATATCTTGCGTGATTGCCCTCAAATGTTGAATTGGTAATTACTGCGTTTGCTGTATTGTAAATAGCTCCGCCATGTCCCTCTTCCTTCCAATCCTCTTCACCTTTACCCGCTTTATTATTTAAAAATGAAGAACCTTCTACGGTAATAGTACCACTATTATATATAGCACCACCACCGCCTGTTTTACCATTTTTCTCTGCTTGATTTGTTGAAAAGGAAGAACCTTTGATAGCCATTTCTCCGGCATTGTATATTGCACCGCCTGAATCAGTAGCTTTATTTTCACTAAAAGTACTGTTTGTAACAGTGCTTGTATGGTCTTTATCTATATTTAAAGCACCGCCTTCAGAATCCGAGTATTCTTGATATGTTTTATTTGTTACATTATCAATATTTGTATCATGGGCTTTTGCATTCACTTGAAGCTGAAAAGCACAGCACAACATTAAAGCAGCAAAAAGAATTTTATTCTTTTTCATTATATTTTTCTCCAATTCCAATCTTTTTATAGCCATATGGTATATAAAGAATACCTAAAAGTCAATACAATAAGCAAATACAAGTATTAATAAAAATAAATCCAGCCTGAAATTTCTTACAAAAAAGAGGCAGAGTACAAAACCTCTGCCCCTTTTTATAATACAATCATAAAGAATTAGAAATTCAATCCTGCTTCTCTTGCTGCATCAGCTAAAGCTGCAACACGTCCATGGTATAAGAAACCGCCTCTGTCAAAAACTACGTCTTTAACACCAGCTTTTAAAGCTTTCTTTGCAATAGCTTCACCTACTGCTTTTGCACTCTCAATATTTCCGCCATGATTTAAATCTTTTCTCATATCTTTATCTAATGATGAAGCTGATACTATCGTTACACCTTTTACATCATCAATAATTTGAGCATAAATATGTTTTGTGCTTCTATATACAGCTAATCTTGGAGCTTCTGTCGTTCCCATAAGCTTAGCTCTTAATCTTCTGTGTCTTTTTTGTGTTGCTTCTTTTTTGTTTTGTTGTTTAATCATTTCTCTTTCCTTTCACCCGAACCTTCTTACCTTTGTAAGGGTTCATTTTGGCAATTTTATAATTAGTTTACTTATTTATATTTGAGCCAGACTTGGAATCGGCTCTGCCGGCTGTCTCGGATTTTACTTTCTCTCGAGGGTGCAGCGGCACCTTTTTATTTGGTTTTACTTATTTATATTTGAGCCTAACCTGGAACCGGCTCTG
>CANROV010000148.1 GCA_947632315.1 Candidatus Gastranaerophilales bacterium | reverse complement strand
TTAACTTTGTTTCTCCTTTTTCAATTGCTTTTGTTATGGCGTCTGAATATGTGATTCCTGCACTTAAAAATTCAATTGAACCTTTTATTGAGAATACAAAATCAATAATCCATTGAAGCTCTTCTTTCGGGTATTCGGCGCATTCACCTCCGCCTATAATAAAATGGCAGTTAGGTTTAAACATATTTCTGTCACGAAGTGAACTTAAAACCGGTTTTACATCCCAGGTTTGTCTTGAATTAAGTTCTTTTTTTATTTCGCTTTTTCCTCCGCCTGATATTATGCAATAAATACAATCACAACTGCATTTTGTTCTGTTTGAAATGGATACGTCTATAAATCCGGGCGTTTCATCCCAATTTCGTTCTTCTAATGTCGGACAATCCTTGCAAACTTCGGGATAATCTCCTCTTTTACATCTTTGTATATATTCTTCTCTATCTTTTATGTACTTATCTATGTTGATTAATTCACCGTGATAATTTTCCATAAATGTCAATTTTTTATCAAACGACTGACAGCAATACGTTAAATCGTCAGGATTAATTACTAAATGATAAAGCGCCCACTCACAACATTTAAAAGCCATTTTATATCCTTTATATAAAAAAATTCTAACATAATATTTGTAATTAATAAAGAAACATCGTATTATAAATAATATGAAAAGTTTAATTTGTAATAATTTAAACACATCTATATGTTTCAATTCTAAAGCAATCGGAATTACGTATTGTACGCTTACAAACGCCTCAAACGGAACAGGCTGGCCTAAAATCTCCGATGAGGTCTTTGACGGGCATGCTATTGATTGGAATAAATTTTTTGAATTAAGAACAAAAGAAATTGAAGCTATTAAAAGCGGAACTGCCCGCAGGGAATGTCAAAACTGCCAGCAGATTGAAGAAGCTGATTTTGAAGATGACAAAAAAATTCATTATATTTTGTTATCGCCTTGGCAGGTTTGTAATTCCGACTGTATTTATTGTTTGGGTCACGCAGAACCGAGAAAAGAAACTGATATAAATTATAAAGAATTTTATAATGACTATGTTGAACCTTATGACATGCTTGAAATAATAAAAGACATGATTAGACATGATGTTCTTGCCCCGGATTGCGAAATTGACTTTGCAGGCGGTGAACCTACTTTATATCCTAAATTTGATGATATTCTCAATTTCTTTATTGATAATAATTTTAAAAATATAATTATTCATACTAATAATATTCAATATTCAAAAGCTATTGAAAGAGGGATAAAAGAAAATGCTGTTAGTCTTATGATTTCAATAGACGCAGGTACAAAAAAATGTCATGAAAAAACAAAAAGAGTTAAATCTTTTGATAAAGTATGGCATAACTTTAAAAAATATTCGCACGCTAAGAAAAAGGATTATACAAAAAGACTTTGTACCAAGTATGTTATTGTACCGGGCGTAAATGATGATAAAAAAGAACTTGAAGAATTTATAAAATGCTCAAGAAAAAACGGGGCAACTCAGGTAGCATTAAATGTTTATAATCAATTGTTAAATGAAATGAATTACGAGGAGCATTTACTGAAACATCTTGCTGAAATTTCTGATTTTTGGGTTCGAAAAGCAAAAGAAAATAAACTGCCTTATATGTTTTTCCCTAATATTGAATATGTTTATAAAAAATTGAATATTCATTTGCCATAATATTACTTATATGTATCGTGGTCAAAAATTTGTATATCTTCTTTTGATTGTTCAAGCTTCATCTTTAGTTTTGTTCTGGCAAAGTATTTAATTTTGTTTTTTATTGAATGTTTAAAACTTACAGGTTTTAAATCTCTCAGATAATCAGGTAAAAAACAATGCTCTCTGTCATTAAAAACAGGATTTTTTAGCATTTTTACGAAATCATTATAATTATGATGATTTTGGTAAAATACTGCATAATTTTCCCGGTTCATAATATATTCTGCATATCCGCCTATGCAGGCAGAAAAAGCTGCTCGTGCGTCAAGTCTTTGTGCGAGTTTTACAAATGCAGGCATGTCTTTGTAATTGTCGGCTGTTATTACAAACATTATTTCAAACTGTTCAATTTTGCCTTTTTTCTTTAAAGAACTTATATATTCTACATTTTTCATAACATCATTAAATTTGTCGGTACGAAATATTTTTTTATAAGTTTCTCGTGTCGCCGAATGCAGGGATATATGAACTTTAAAAAGTCTGTCTAAAAGATTGTGTTTTATTAAGTTTTCTTCAGTGCATTTTATCCCGTTAGAAATAAAATCTACTTTTATATTGGGATTATTATTTAAAATAGCAGAACACATTTTTTGAGTATGCTTGGAATCAAAAAACTCACCTCTGCAATTGATAAACATATATTTAACATTTTTTGTAATGGGAATGAGATGTGTTTCTAAAGAATCTTCCCATTTTTTGCAGACTTCCGGAGGAAGTGCCTGATATTCATCTCTGCACATTACGCATCTTTGAGCGCACGTATAATCATAACCTATATTAATATATTCGGGTAAAGGTGCAATAACACTATTGTATTCAAGATTTTTTGTTTTATTTCCGTTGCAATTTTCATAATTACAAAAAGTATATTTTCTATCCATTACATCTTGTCTGAACTTTTGAGCTTTCTCTCCGTTCCATATTTCTTCTATACTGTCTTCAAAAATATTCCCGATTAAATTAAAATTTGAAAAACACGGATTACAGAAAAAACATTTTCCGTCGTTATTTAATTCCAAACAATTCCAAGGATTTTTACAATATAATTCTCTGTTCATAAAAATATAATATCACAATTTAAAATGATTAAAAGTATATTGTTATTTCTGTTTAATAAGTCTTATATTGTGTCAGAAAAATACAGGTAATTGTTTAAAGTATTATATTTTTTAAATTTTTCAGCTATCATTGAATATACGGGAAGTTTGACATTATATTCTTTTGCGAGTTCTGTTACTATAAAAAATAAGAAATCTATTTCAGAATTCTGCCCTATTTTAATATCGTTTAAAATAGAAGAATATACATTTGCATCATCTCTTTCCTTATATTTTTCAAAATTGGAATAATATTCTTCAAGAAATCCTTCTCGAACATTAATATTCATGGCTTTTGCGAGAATTAAGAGTTCAGAACATAGTTTTTCAAATGTTTCTCTTTTTTCTCCCGTAATTTCGTGAGCGTTTATTCCATAATATATACAGCATGCTTCAAATGGAGAACGTGTAATTAAACGTTCAAATGCTAACTCGATAAATTGCTTAGGTGAAATTAATCGTGTATCCATGCCTGTTTGAGTAAAATCATCTTTTATTTTGTTAAGTAAAGAAGCTTCAATATTGCTTGTATGCGGTGCAAATTGAAGTTCTACATATTCTCTCTGTTGAAGATATTCAGCCTCCTCACGGTTATACCAGCGGCATTTCCCGACAAAAGCACAATCCAATACCGATAAATTTTTAAAACGTTTACTGAGAGCATAACCTATGCCGAATCCGTTAGCAATTGACATTATAACAGTTTTATTGTGTGACACTCTTTTAATAAATGGAATAGCAGATAAAATATCGGGAGTTCTTATACAAAGTATTATAACATCAGCTTTATCTTTATATTGCTGTTCAGTTTTAATATTCACATTATAGCGTTTATCACCCTTAACCGTTGATATAAGTCTTATTCCGCCTTTTTCTTTAGCTGCTTTTATTACGGAGTCATATTTAGAAATTAAGTTGACATTTTTACCGGCTGAATAAAGGAAACAGGAAAAAGTAGCTCCTGTAGAACCTGCACCTATGACAACATATTTCAATTTCTTTTTAAATAAATTCCTAAACATAACAAATTAATTATAAATGTAAAATTGGTTTACAACAAGATTCTATTTATAATAAAGGGAGATGTTTTTGATGTATAAGTATTGTAAATATATAAGAAATAAAGTTAATTTTACAATAACAGGGCTTAGATATTGTAATAAATTTACAGGAACCAATATAATTGAGTGTGTGTATGTTGTGGAAATCGAAATGAAACTTAGCTTAAAATAATCGAAAAAAGTAAGAAGTGAGTATTCTTATTTAATACGTATACAATAAAAAAAAGAAATAATAAAATGGCTTGATTTATGTAAGATGACAGAATTTTTAACGTAGATTGTTTATTCTGCAGTAATTGCAGGGTAAATCATAATTTAACAAAATTTGATGAAAACTTAAACAATTAATTAAATTTTTACAATAATAATGCTCCAATCAGACCTCTTTTCCTAAGGCATATTTATTAATTATGTATTCGGTTTTTGACCACATTTTAAACATTATACCTTTTTCTTCACACGCTTTTTTGAAGTATAAATATATGTCTTTATAATGACTTGGCAGGGGCTTCTCATCTAAATTAGTGAACATTGCCCATTTATTATCTATTGTAAATTCTATCATTTTTATTCCGATGTCATACATCAAATCAACAAACTTTTGTATCTCTTCAATATTATCATTTATATGTTCAACAACAATATATTTTACTACAATAGGCGGATATGGATTCCCTTTTGCATATTTTCTAAGATTTTCTACTGTTTGATTAAATTTATCCACTCTTTTTAATTTATAATAAACTTCAGGCGTGGCACAATCTAATGATGTGTATAAATCAACCTTTTTCATATCAATTAATTTCTTTATTACAGGTTGATATTCTATATTGTTAGTAAGAATATTAAATCCTTTTATTCCGTTTTTTAAAAATTCTTTTACCATTGGCTCAAATTCTTTTAAAACGGAAATATCTCCGCCTTGTATTACGGCTGTTAAATTATTTCGGTCTAACAGCTCATGTTTATAAAGAGATTTTATTAACGGTACAATATCATAATATTCGCTTTTTTGTTTTTTATATGTAATTTTGCCTTTTGAATCGGTCATTCTTGCACAGTATATG
>CANROV010000147.1 GCA_947632315.1 Candidatus Gastranaerophilales bacterium | reverse complement strand
AGAAGAAATAGAGGAAGTTTTAGGTATTGACGCTTCTATGGCAATACCTGTCAGTGCAAAAGAAGGAACGGGGATTGATGAAGTACTGGAAGCAATAGTTGATTTTGTTCCGCCTCCTGTTGATACATCAGATAAACCTTTAAGGGCATTGGTTTTTGATAGTGCTTATGACCAATATTTAGGTACATTGTGTTTCTTTAAAGTAGTTGACGGTAATATAAAGCTGGGCGATAAAATCAGGTTTATGGCTTCGGGGAAAGAGTATGAAATAACGGAACTGGGATATTTGAATCCTAACAGAGTGCCTGTAAATGAATTAAAGACAGGTGATGTAGGTTATATGGGATGTTCTATAAAAGAAATTACAAGATTCGTTGGAGATACTATAACTCACGTAGAAAACGGAGCGGATGAACCATTAGCAGGATACAAAGAAGCACTTCCCATGGTATTTTCAGGATTATATCCGGTTGATAACGACCAATATCAAGATTTAAAAGAAGCATTGGAAAAATTAAAGCTAAATGATTCAAGTATAACATTTGAGCCTGAAACATCATCGGCATTAGGTTTTGGCTTTAGGTGCGGATTTTTGGGAATGCTTCATATGGAAATAGCTCAGGAACGGCTGGAAAGAGAATATAATTTAACATTAGTAACCACCGCACCAAGCGTTATTTATAAAGTTCACAAAACAAACGGTGAAATTGTTGAAATAGATAACCCTGCAAACCTTCCCGACGCTCAATATCGTGATTATATAGAAGAACCTTATGTAAAAGTTACTATTATTACGCCTAATGAATATGTCGGACTTTTAATGGAGCTGGCTCAATCAAAAAGAGGTATATTTCAAAATATGACATATTTGGATAAAGTGAGAGTTTCACTCCATTATGAAATACCTTTAAGTGAAATAATAACTGATTTTTATGACCAATTAAAATCACGTTCAAAAGGATATGCAAGTTTAGACTATGAATTCAGCGATTATAAACGTTCGGATTTGGCGAAACTGGATATACTTCTTGCAGGCGAAGTAGTCGACGCATTAAGTGCAATAGTTCATAAAGATAATGCTTTTTATGTCGGACAAAAGTTAACTTCAAAGCTAAAAGATATAATCCCCCGTCAAATGTTTGAAGTGGCAATACAAGCGGCAATAGGCGGAAGAATTATTGCAAGAACCAATATAAAAGCATTAAGAAAAAGTGTACTTGATAAATGCTACGGCGGTGATATAACAAGAAAAAGGAAACTTCTCGAAAAGCAAAAACGAGGTAAAAAACGTATGAAGGCAGTTGGCAGAGTAGAAGTACCGCAAGAAGCATTTATGGCTGTTTTGAGTTTGAATGAAGATTAAAGGAGGTCAAATTGGCACTTGATACAGCACTTGTTATGATATTAGCAGGCGGTGAAGGCAAAAGATTATATCCTTTGACCAGAGATAGAGCTAAACCTGCCGTTCCATTCGGGGGCAGATACAGAATTATTGATTTTGTCATTAATAATTTTATTAATTCGGGTTTTTATAAATTAAAAATATTAACGCAATATAAATCTGACTCTTTAAATCAGCATATAGCAAGAAGCTGGCCTGTATCACCGATTTTAGACCAATATATAGATTTAGTTCCCGCACAAATGAGAACTGACGGGAGCTGGTATCAGGGAACTGCTGACGCAGTTTATCAAAATTTAACTCATATTTATGATGAAAATCCTAAGCACGTATGTGTTTTTGGGGGCGACCATATTTACAGAATGGATGTTTCTCAAATGATGAGATTCCATAAAAAGAAAAATGCAGCACTGACAATATCCGCTATACCTATTCCTATTTCAGAAGCAAGTGAATTCGGTATTATAGAAGTGGATGAAGAATGGAGATTAACAGGCTTCCAAGAAAAGCCCAAAACACCTCCAAAACCAATGCCAAACAGACCTGATATGTGCTTGGCTTCTATGGGAAATTATATCTTTGAAACTCCCGATTTAGTGAATGAAGTAAAAGAGGATTCTCAAAACCCTCAATCAAGCCATGATTTCGGCAAAAATATTATCCCTAAAATGCTTAGAGAAGGTAAAGCAATTTATGTTTATGATTTTTCACAAAATGAATTTACGGGGATGACCGAGTCAGAACGAGGATATTGGCGTGACGTAGGAAGTATTGACAGCTATTGGCAAGCTAATATGGATTTACTTGAATATGAAACGGAATTAAATTTATATTCCACAAATTGGCCGTTAAGAACATATAATTATAATTTTCCTCCCGCAAAATTTATCTGGGAAGAAGGAGATAGAGTCGGTATGGCAACTAATTCACTGGTTTCAGAAGGTTGCATAATCTCAGGAGGAAGCATATCAAGATGTGTTCTGTCGCCTAAAGTCAGAATTAACAGCTTCTCTAACGTCACTGATTCTATTTTAATGGAAAATGTAAATGTAGGAAGATATTCGGAAATCAAAAAAGCAATCATTGATAAAAATGTTGATATTCCGCCTTATACAAAAATTGGTTTTAATACGGAAGAAGATAAAGCAAGAGGGTTTATAGTATCCGCAAACGGAGTAACCGTTGTACCTAAAGGAGCAAAATTATGAAGAAAAAAATTTTTATTGGTTTAGCTATTCTAATAACGGCAGGATTATTTACATATATGCATATTGCTATTAACCACGCAAACAAAAAGCCGGTTTGTGAATCGGGCGAAAATCTTAATGCTCCGATAGAAATGCCTAATGAATATGTAATAAAATATCAGGAAGCAAAAAATATTAATAAACCGATAATAGTAATGTTTTACGTTGATTGGTGTACTTATTGCAAAAGGTTAATGCCTTTATTTGGAGAACTTGCTAAACAATATAAAGACGACTTTTCTTTTGCCGTGATTAACTGTGATTACCCCGAAAATATGGATATGGTTCAAAAATATCATATTGCAGGTTTCCCTACATTGTTTTTTATCGATTATGAACTAAAAACTTCATTTGCAATAAATCCAAATGCTACGGCTGATAAAAATATTTTTATTGAAGAACTGGAAAAATATAAATCTTTCAAAAAAAATATTAAAAATTTAACATCAAATTAAAATTATTGACTAAAATTTGTAATTTATATTATAATAGTCCGTAATCGGACTTATAATTTTATAAAAGATTACGGATAAAAATGGATAAGCTGAAACTAAAAAAAGACTCCGAACAATTATTCAAATTCCATGTGGAAATATCAGGAGTATATAATGAATATGCAAAATCTTGCGGTTTAACATATGCAGGACTAAAGGTTTTGGCAATAATTCTGGAGGTTGATGAATGTACACAAAAAACAATAACTCAGTATACCTATTTACCTAAACAAACAGTTAATGCAATAATAAAGAGTTTAATAAAACAAAATATTATTGCACCTTTAATAGAATCAGATAAAGATAAAAGAAATAAAGTTATAAAATTTACAAAAGAAGGTAAAAAATTTGCTTTAAAGGTAGTAGAAAAAGCCAGAGAAATTGAATACAAAGCTCTTGACAGTATAGGCGAAGAAAAAAGAAAAGCATTAATAGAAGCATTAAGTGCATTTAGAAATAATTTAAAGATAACAGAAGAGGAAATGAAATGAAATATTCAAAATATAAATGGATTGTATGGCTGATTGTAGTAGTTGTTGGCTCAATTGCATATCATGAAATAATGGGAATAAGAGAAGGTCAAGCTCAGCAAAAAGCAATGAGTATGCCCCAATCAGTCCAAACAATAAAACCGATGATTCAGGAAATATATTCTCAATCTGAATCCGCAGGAAGAATAGAAGCAAAATATTCGGTTGATGTTATTGCAAGGATAAACGGATGGCTTCAAAAAAGATTTTTTGATGAGGGTGCTAAAATCTCAAAAGGACAAACGTTATTTTTAATTGAACCCGACCAATATCAAAATGCTGTTAATAACGCTGCAGCTTTAGTAAGACAAAGTCAGGCGTCATATACCAATGCACAAAAAGAACTTACCAGAGCTCAAGAACTTGTAAAAAAAGATTATGTAAGTAAATCATATTATGATGAAGCATTAGCAACAAGGGACAGAACAAGGGCTGCTCTTGACGCTGCTAAAGCTCAATTGGCTGACGCAAGATTAAATTTAAGCTACACAAAAATTACATCACCTATTGACGGTAAAATAGGTAAAATAATTATAACGGAAGGTAATTTAGTTAACACTCAATCAGGACCTTTAGCCAGAATAGTAAGTGTTAAGCCGATTTATGTTTATTTTAATTTAAAGAGCAGTGAATTTTTGAAATTCAGAAAAATAGATTCATCGGCAGACTTCAGCAACATGAACGTTCAAATTCAGCTTGCTGACGGAAGTATATATTCTGAAACGGGAAAAATTGAATTTGTAGATAATGAAGTAAATGAAACAACCGGTACAATCAGTTTAAGGGCAACATTTGAAAATGCCGATGAACTCTTGGTGCCGGGTGACTTTGTAAAAGTAATTGTAAAATCAACTCAGCCCAGAACCGTAATGCTTGTTCCTCAATCATCAGCGTTAAATGACGCACAGGGCTACTATGTATGGGGAATTGACAGTGAAAATAAAACAGTAAGGAAAGATATAAAAGTATCTGAAGAAATAAACAAAAACTGGGTTGTTGAAGAAGGGCTTACTCCTGATGATGTGATTGTTGCAAAAGGTATTCAAAGTGTAACTCCTTTAGAAGAAGAAACACAGACGCAAACGGAAGCAAAATAACAGGAAAAGAAAATGGAAGATAACAAGAAGAAAAACAAATTATATTTCTTTATAACCAAACCAAGATTTGCGATGGTTATATCGATATTTATAACGCTGGTCGGTATTGTATCAATGTTCGGACTGCAATTGGAAAAATACCCGAATATTACTCCTCCGCAGGTAGTTGTATCGGCATCATACC
>CANROV010000146.1 GCA_947632315.1 Candidatus Gastranaerophilales bacterium | reverse complement strand
AATTGCATTACATTTTTAATGGATTACAAAATATCCATATTGTATATTTTAAAACTCAAAAATCTTAAATTTTGCTACTATGCTTGAATTTCTCGCTAACGGAAATCAACTTTCAAAACTTAATGTAGCAGACAAAATTTGTTTATTCAATTACCCATGTGTCTATATTTTTCGGCACAAAAAAATTGCATTACGAATTGGATAAAAAGTAATCCAATCAAGCGATGTAAGGAAACCGAAATGTATAAACATAAAGCCATAATGACGGACAGAAGATATCAAATCTTAAAACTATTAGCCAAAGGATATAAGAATAAACTAATTGCAAGAAAATTGAATTTGTCTATTGAAAATACAAAACTTCAAAAATGGCGTTTGTATTGCTATCTTGGCGATGTTCATAATGCAATCGATGCTGTCAATATGGGACTGCAAATGGGTTTACTTAAAAAAAGTGATTTAGCTGAAGCGATAAGAGAGGAAATATATGGAGACAATATTAAACAAAAAGCGCAAATTCTCTATTACCCTGAGAGAGAACGACTCAAACTCATGCACGTATAGAGTTAACAGAAAAATATATGATACTTTAAAAAAATATTTAGAGCCTTTTCGTTCATATCAAGCTCAACCAAGAAAAATTAAATGTGTAGAAACCGAAGAGATATTTAATTCTGCAAGAGAGGCTTGTTATTGGTTAGAAGAAAAACTAAAAATGAGTTATTGCAATATGGATTTAATAAAACAAGCCTGCCGAGGCAAACAAAAAACTTCATACGGCTATCATTGGGAGTTTGTTGAAGATAGTAATGAAATGGATTTGTAATAAAATATGAATTATAAAATATTTTTTATTTTTGAGTATCCTTTTTATTGTTTTCTTGATAACCTTCATCCTCATAGATAAATTCTAATTCTTCGCCACTTGGATCATGAAACCAATCCGGCCCTTTTAAAGTCATCTTGCTACGATTAAATTTACCCTTAAACAAGTTCTCTTTTTTATTATCCAATTTTACCAACCTCTTAACGAATTGTTTATGTTATAAAGTTGCATATTTGTATTTTGCAGTTGAAAATTCTGTTGTTGCAATGAATTATTTATATTATTTAGATTTGTATTAGTTTGGATTTGATTCATTGTATTTACGAAATTTTGAGTTGCTTGTTGTCTTGCCATTTCTTGTTGCATTTCCATCTGTCTGTCATTGTCAGTTTTAGCAATTTCCCTATTTACTAAATTCATTAAACAGGAATTCTGGTCAGTTTTCTGATAAGACATACAAGCATCATATCCTTTTTTAAATCCTGCTTTTCTTTCAACCCAATAATTAACAGGCGCAACGTACTGTAAATAATAATTTCGACTAACCCTGCTTGCAATTGAGTTAGGGATATAAATATCGTCTGCAATTCCTTCAGGGGCAACTTGATTCCAATGTAAATTGAAATTTTTATCTTCTTTCTTTTGAGGAATATTGACTTTGGCACGAGTTATTTCATAATTAGTTTTTTTGCCATTGTATTTTATTAAAAGGTTAACAGTTGTACCTTCTTGTCCTGTAATCATTTCGGATATTTGTGAGATATTATATGATTTTGTTTTTACATCATTAACTGAAATAATTTCTGCGCCAACAGGAAGATTATATTTTTCGGCAGGAGAATTGGGTAATACTTGAAGGATGAAAGTCTTTTTACCAAAAGGATCTTTTAGTAATCTTGCTCCAATTCCACATACTTGGTTTTCTATTGCGCTTGCAACCGTTACGGTAAAAAATAAAATTGTCAATATAATGATTAGTTTTCTCATAACACTCTCCAGTAATTATTCATCAACACTATACTTTTTGAAATTTTCAGCTTGCTCAAATACTTCATTATAAACTTCTTTGTTATACTCCGGCGGATAACCGTTTTTGCCAAGAAGTCTTATCAAATCAACTTCTAATTCCGCTTTAATATTAGCCTTTTTAAAGCAGTCTGTATATTTTGTTTTATCGGCAACAATTTTTTTGATTTCTTTGCATAATTCAATCATCTTCTTATCGTCATATTCAAATTTATGATTGTCACGAACTGCAACTAATATGTCATAAAAGGCTTTTTCCTCATAATCAATATTTAGCTTTTTAAATGATTCTTGTTCTTCTTTTAATTCCTGAATTAAATCGATAATTGCATCAACTGTCTCATCGTGGACTTTGTCAACATCAATTTCAGTACGAGTATTATATTTATCAATAATAGCTTTAATTTTTTTAGAAAAGTCTACACCTTTAATTTTATTGACCTTTTTAAACTCATCTATTTTTTGTTTAATAAGTCTTTCTAAAATTTTAACCTTCATATTTTCTAAAGGCAGAGCTTTGATTTTTTCAATATATGATTCACTAAATATATCAATAAGTTTGTTTGTTTCCTTAATTTTGAAAACTTCTTCTATTCCTTCAGATGAAAGAGCATCTTCAATTAATTGGCGCACTCTTGCATTCATTTGAGTTGCATCAGGTGCATCGCCTTTAGTAAATTTATAAATTACAGAGCGAACTGCCATATAGAAATAAATATAGTCTCGTTCTTCTTGCGTAATCTTTTTATTACTTGTGCAAAGGTTATAAGCCTGTTTTAATTTTTTAGCATTATGCATAAAACGAAGTTGTTTTTCTTCTGTTTGCATCATAAAGTTTGCCGCTTTTTTCAAACATTTTAATTGCTTAACAGGTTCGTTTATGAAGAAATCGGAAGCATCAAAACCATTTAACATACCTGCAAGCACTTCTAATTGATCCTTAACGATAACAACAGCTTGCTCGTCATCATCAAGACCTTTAGTTCCTCCGCCGGTATAAGTTCCGATAGCTTTATTCATATTCTTTTTAATGCCAATATAGTCAACAACAAGACCTCTATCTTTACCTTCATATACCCTGTTAACCCTTGAAATAGTTTGAATTAATGTGTGTGAATGAACAGGTTTATCAAGATACATTGTATCTGAGCAAGGAACATCAAAACCTGTTAGCCACATATCAACTACCATCGCAATTTTGAAGTTTGATTTTTCTTCTTTAAACTGCAAAGCGAAGTCTTTTCTGTCTTTGTCATTTCCAAGCATTTCATATAAATCTTTTTCATCGTTTTTATTGCTTGTCATAACAAGTTTTATTTTTGGCATTGGTTTAACATCTTTTTTATCTGCTTCAGATAAGACAAAATTCTCATCGCATTCTTTGTATTCTGCCCATTCAGGTCTTAGTTCAATGATTTTTTTGTATAGTTTGTAAGCAATATCTCTGTCATAGCATACAAACATTGCTTTACCCATTACAGTTGAACCTTCAGCCACTCTTGTTTCATAGTGGTTTATAAAATCATGCGCAATAGCATCAAGTCTGTCAGGATGTCCAATAATTTCTTTCATTTTAGCGACAGTTTTTTTGCTTTCTTCTATTTGATATTCGTTTGCACCTTCTTCTTCGCATTGGTTGTAATAATCTTCTATGATTTTAAGTTTAGATTCATCAAGATAAACTTTTGATGCACGACCTTCATATACGATTTTGACTGTAATTTGATCTTCAACAGCTTCTGTCATTGTATATCTGTCTATAATATCGCCAAACACATCAAGAGTTGCATCAATCGGTGTTCCTGTAAAACCAACGTAAGTTGCATTCGGAAAAGAATCATGCAGATATTTTGCAAAGCCATATTTCTTTTCGGCTTTTTCTTCAGACATAACAATTCTTTGTTCTAAATTTACTTGGGAACGATGTGCCTCATCTGAAATACAGATTATATTTGTACGTTTGCTTAACAGATTTATATCTTCAGAGAATTTTTGAATAGTGGTTAAATATACTCCGCCACTTTCTCTTCCTTCAAGATGAGTTTTTAAATCTTCTCTTGATTTAACTTGCACAATAGTTTCATCGCCAATATATTTTGTAGCACATAAAAATTGTTCAGAAATTTGGTCATCCAAATCAGTTCTATCAGTAATCAATACGATTGTTGGGCTTGCAAGAGTTTTGTCTCTCATGAGTAATCTTGATAAAAACAACATTGTAAGAGATTTTCCGCAACCCGTTGTACCCCAATATGTGCCACCTTTACCATCACCTTTTGGTTTTGTATGAAGTTTAATATTATCCAATAATTTGCGTGCGGCATAATACTGCGGATACCTGCAAACAATTTTTAAACTATTTGTTGATTTGTCCGGGAAATAAATAAAATTGTGAATTACATCAAGCAAAGTTTCTTTATTAAACAAGCCTTCAATCATAGTTTCTAATGAATCAATGCCATCTGCTTCTTCGCCCATGAATTCTGTTGTTCTCCAAGAGTAGAAAAATTCATATTTGGCAAAAATAGAACCACATTTATTATTTACACCGTCAGAAATTACACAAAAAGCATTATATTTAAATAATTCAGGAATATCTCTTGTGTATCTTATTGTAATCTGCTCGTATGCATCCTTTATTGTTGTGTTTTCTTTAACAGCACTCTTAAATTCAAATACTACCAACGGCAGACCGTTTATATAAATAATTGCATCAGGTATTCTTTTTTCAGTTCCCTGAATTTCCAACTGATTTACAACTTTAATTATATTCTTTTCAGGGTTTTCATAATCAATAAAATTAATGTATAAATCTTGTTTTGTTTTATCTTCTCTTTTGATAATTAAACCTTCCATAATAAGGTTTATTATTTCTTTGTTGGAAGAATATAAATCGGCATTAGTGTAATTATCAAACCTGCGCAATAAGGAATTAACTTCAAAATCTGTTAAATCATAATTCAACATCATAAAATTTCTGAAATCATCACGAAGCAGTACATCAGGCAATTCTTTATGAATGTCATCACCTTTGACATATTCGTAATTTTGATTTTTTAAATTTTCGATTATTGCTGATTCTAATGATGCTTCGTTAAACATTTTCGATTCCTTTTTGATTAAATAAATGATA
>CANROV010000145.1 GCA_947632315.1 Candidatus Gastranaerophilales bacterium | reverse complement strand
TAAAGTGCTTTATCCAAACGGAATACAATTGTCACAGCCTAACATGGTAGTACTCGGAGAAAAAAAAGCAAAAGAAATAGAAACTATAGCACTTGAGCGTCTTGAAAAGTTATTTAATAAAGTTCCTGAGCTCAGAAATATAACATACAGAACGCTTTTAAGAATAATAAGCGAGAACTCGGATATTATCAAATGTTATGTCGATGAAAATATCGGATATAAAAGTCAAAGAAATTTCTATATTCACAAAGATAATTGGGAAAACAGAAAAACCACCGTATAAGATGCCCAAGAAAAATATTGTCAGGAGCAAAAATGGAGCAAGGACTATTATTTGATGATAAGAAAAATCAGCCTCTGCCATCCAGGTTAAGGCCTGAAACGCTTGAGGATTTTGTCGGACAAACTCATTTATTGGGGCAGGGCAAAGTTTTAAGAAAATTAATAGAAAATGACCAAATATCATCACTAATATTTTGGGGCCCGCCCGGAGTTGGAAAAACTACGCTTGCAAGAATAATAGCCAATAAAACTCATTCAAAATTTATTGATTTTTCTGCTGTTACAAGCGGAATAAAAGAAATAAGAACCGTTATGGAACAGGCTGAGGATAACAGACGGCTGGGAATTAAAACAATTGTTTTCGTAGATGAAATTCATAGGTTTAATAAAGCCCAGCAAGACGCATTTCTTCCTTACGTTGAAAAGGGCAGTATTATATTAATCGGTGCTACAACAGAAAATCCTTCTTTTGAAGTAAACGGAGCTTTACTCTCACGCTCTAAAGTATTTGTACTTCAAGCATTAAAAGCTGATGAATTGGTTTCACTGCTTAAAAGAGCTATCAATGATGAAAGAGGTTTTGGAAATCAAAAAATTAATATTTCTGATGATATGCTCAATATGATAGCCCAATTCGCTAACGGTGACGCAAGAAATGCTTTATCAACTCTTGAAATGGTTATTTTAAATTCGGACTCAAACGAAAATGGCGAAATTAACGTTAATATGGAAATTATAGAACAGTGTATTTCAAAGAAATCACTACTCTACGACAAAAACGGAGAAGAACACTATAATATTATTTCGGCTTTGCATAAATCCATGCGTAATTCCGATCCCGACGCAGCCGTATACTGGCTTGCAAGAATGCTTGAGGCGGGTGAAAATCCTTTATATGTAGCAAGACGTGTTATCAGATTTGCAAGTGAAGATGTAGGTTTAGCCGACCCGCATGCCCTTCAAATAGCCGTTAGTGCTTATCAGGCTTGTCATTATATCGGAATGCCTGAATGCAGTGTAAATCTTACTCAAGCTGTTATTTATATGTCTATGGCACCTAAATCCAACGCTTTAGATGTAGCTTATAACACAGCAAAACAAGACGCATTAAAACAGATTGCAGAACCTGTTCCGCTTATTATAAGAAATGCACCGACAAAACTTATGAAAGAATTAAATTACGGCAAAGGTTATGAATATGCACACGATACTAAAGAAAAATTAACAGCTATGCAATGCCTGCCTGATTCCCTTTTAGACCGTGAATATTATATACCGACGGAGCAAGGGCTTGAAGTTAAATACAAAACAAAATTAGAACAAATAAAAAATTGGAAAAAAGAACATAGAAAATCAAAATAAATTAAGCTGTTCCCCTTTTTTAAAGTGTTTCTCCAGAAATTTTTTTCTATGCCATATACTAAGTCCGAATTTATCAATAGCGTCCAGATGTGCTTTAGTAAGGTAACCTTTATTTTCACTCCATCCGTATTGAGGAAATTGTTTATCAAGTTCCTTCATAAATCTGTCTCTTGAAACTTTTGCCAATATACTTGCCGCAGCTATAGAAGCTGATTTTGAATCACCTTTTACTATAGTTTGCTGAATATTTTTAAATTCAGGTATTTTTTTATTTCCGTCAACAAGGACTATAATTTCTTTATCATTAACCTTATCTATAACTTCACTGCAGCATTTTTTCATAGTTAAAAGCGAAGTTCTTAAAATATTTAATTTTTCAATATCCTCAACACTTCCTGAATTTACGGAATAAATACAATTATTAATAATAACCTCAAACAATTCTTCTCTTGTTTTTTCATTAAGCTGTTTTGAGTCATTAATTTTAGCCAAATCATTAATTAATTTAGAACTTAAATCAGGGAAACAAACAGCAGCGACAAAAACAGGGCCGGCACCCGGGCCTCTTCCTGCTTCATCTGTCCCTATTACATATTTATATTCTTTTAATTTAATTTTATCAAACTTAAATAAACTGTTCATATTTGTCTAACGTTAATTTGCCTAGTCTGCCCAAGCGGAAATCAGTCAATATATTTTGTGCGCATCTTTTTGTATCTGCCATAGCACCTTGTATGAGCCAATTTCTTTTTAAAGATATATTTGTTATATTTACCTCTTCATCTTCAAGTTTATAATAATTTTTAATTAAATCAGGATATATTTCATTCATCACATTAATGAATACTTCAGCTGCAGCTTGAACATCATAGGCATTTTCACCGATAGAATCAACAAAAGCTAATTTATATGCTTTCTTTTGGTCTTCCTGTTTTAAAGGGATAATTCCCGGAGTGTCTAATAAATCTACTTTAGGATTAACCCTAATCCATTGTTGTTCTCTAGTTACACCGGCTTTTGCCCCCGTTTTTGCCTTTGTTTTTCTTATTAATTTATTTATAATACTTGATTTACCGACATTAGGCATACCAACAACCATAACTCTTACGGCTCTCGGAAGCAACCCTTTTTTAACCAGCTCAGTTATTTTTGGCAGTCCAAGTTCTGCAATTTTATTAAGTATCTTAGATACATCTTTGTTATCATTGGCAATTGTAGCAATAACAGGACAATTTGAAGTATCTTTAATATGTTTAATCCATTTTTGTGTCTGTTCTTTATCCGCCAAATCAGATTTATTTAACAAAATTAATCTCGGTTTTTCTTTTAATAACTTTACTATATCGGGATAAGATGAACTAAAAGGTATTCTCGCATCCAGAACTTCAATAACGACGTCAACAATATTAATTTGTTCTTTTAATTTTTTTTCAGCTTTTGCAATATGACCGGGATACCAATGAATATAATCCATAAAAACCTTCTTCAAAAATAAACGGAAATTTATAATATTAGATATAATAAAGCCATATTCAGAGCATTAACTTTGACTATGGCTTTTTATTAAATAAATATCCCAATCTATTTTTTTTCAATTTTTTCTCTTATACGAGTAGCTTTTCCTGAACGTTCTCTCAAATAATACAACTTAGCACGTTTAACATCACCACGTCTAACGACGGTAATTTTTTCTACACGAGGAGAATAAACAGGGAAAACACGTTCAACACCAACGCCTTGAAAGATTTTTCTAACAGTAATTGTTTTACCAATACCGCTTCCACGTTTTTTAAGTATGGTACCTTCAAAAGCCTGAGTTCTTTCTTTGTTTCCCTCAATAATTCTAACCGAAACTCTAACGGTATCACCCGGATTTAATTCCGGAAGTTCTTTATTTAAATATTCTTTTCCTAAATCTTCAACTATAGGGTTCATGACTACATTCCTTTGCATTATATCTTATCTATTACACAATGATAAGAAAAACATGTTTTTTCTTCAAGTCCTTTTTAGAATTTTAAAAAAAATATTATAAATATGTTAATAAATATTAATATTTTAAATGATAATATTAAAGTTTTTATTATATTTTGCCGAAAAAGAAAATATAACAGATGGAGAAAAACTCAAATGGGATTAAATGTGGGTTCGGTATATTCGGCAAATAATGTTAAACCAATTATTGACAGTAACGCTTTAGCTCGTGTAACTGAAAAAATTTTAAATCCGAATAATGATAAATCAATAGATATATCAAAGTTAGACTTATCAAAATTTAACAGAGTAAGTCTCGGCACTGATTTATACGCATCAAATACTAATGGAGAATTAGCACTTCAAGCAGCAAAAACAGCTGCGGATTTTGATTTGAATCTTAGTAAAGCATTTAGTTCTAATGTTCAGTATTTAAATTCACAAGCAGCGCAAAGTTTATTTACCTCGAAAGAAAATAACGGAAAACTTGTTCTGCCTTCTGAAAATATCAATACCGTTACAGAAAAAATAATAGCGGAAGAAACTTCTTCCGTAAGTGAAACTTACAACACAAATAAAGACAGAAAAGGTTCTAATCCATTTTCATTTTATTTTGGAGCAGATTCACAAGATAATAATAACGATTCAGATTCCAAAATAAATTCAATAAATATTTTTGCCTAATATACATTGTTACTTGTTTTTTTCAAGACGAAATTTATTTCGTCTTTTTTTTATTTTTAATAAGTAATATAAGAACAAAAAAAAAGGGCATTTTTTGCCCTAACAATTCGGAATGTAAAAGAAAAATATTTTACTATCCATCGTGTTTAAATAAGGTAAGTAAGTGTAAGGTATAAGTTTATATGTATATAAAAAATTAAATTATTTTAAAGAAATTTGTACGCGTACCTTTTGTTTTAAACTCTCTCTTAATCCTGTGTTTTTTTGTTTTGTAATTGAGCTCTTACATTTATATAAAGTATTTTGTATATAAAAAATTGCTAAATCTTGTATAAAAGATATATCATTTTGTAATATTTCTTAATAAATTAAGCAAATAAAGTAATTTAGGTTTGTTAGGGCTGAAATTGCTTTTTATTTATTATTAATTTAATAAACAAATAATATAAAAATTGCGTCCTGATATTGCGTATAGAAAACTTCTAAGCTCAGATGAAGCCCCGTAACTCGCTTCGCTCAAACAGACGGGGCTTTGCCGTTTCTTCGCAAAGAATTTTAACTATACTCCACAGTGGACTTTAATTTTTATATCATTTGTTTATTTTATGGAAAAAGTAAAAAAATGAAAAATCTGAAAGCCTGTATTTTGTTTCGTTTTAATGCTTAACGACACGACGGCAGGGCGG
>CANROV010000144.1 GCA_947632315.1 Candidatus Gastranaerophilales bacterium | reverse complement strand
AGGAATATTATTTAGTTTACAAACCTTAAATTGGCCCGGAGTTTCAGCTAATTTAGAATTTGAACTTGAATAACATCTTGGCTGTCTTGAAAAAGATATAAAAGGATAATTGTATTTCCATAACGATAAGTCGGCGGCAAAGTGCGGTACCGGATTAGATTTTTTGTTAGGTAATTCAGATTTGTAACTTACAAGATGCAAGTTAATAACTGGTGTTATTTTCATTGGTTAACCTTTATATGTTAATTTAAAACCTCAATATATAATTATTTGTTATTAATGTTTAAATATTGTAAATTTGAATTTTTTGATATAAAAATCAAAAGATTTGATAAAAAAATTACCATTTCTAAAAAAAAACAGGTTAAATTTCGGAAAATAAAATAAAAATTTTGCAAAATTGTTAAAATTTTAATTCAGAGAAAATTTGTAAAAAAAAACAAAAGGCAAATAAATTTGTTTTTGTTTATTAAATTGATATTATTGATTGTGTATATTCATGACTGGTAGTATTATTAACAGTAAAGTCTTGAATTAATTTAGGGAAAATAAGGCAAATAAAGTGAATATTTCCGCTTTAGACAAAAAAATAACAAAAGTAAATCAAAATAATAACCAATATAAAAAAGATAAAGCACAAGAAAGAACAAAAGGAAAGAGAAATAACACTTCATTTGACGGTGCTTCCGATGTGGCATTTGATGTACTTGATAAGTGTTTTAAAGTATTAGATAAAAATGCAATGATTCAAGTATCTGTTGTAGATACCGTATCTACAAATATTCCCAGAACATTAGTAGATTTAAAAACAGGACTTGCAGCCGCTTTTGAAACTTTCAGAAGAGAATTTTCAGGATTATTTGTTAACTGTTTAATGCCGGGTTTGATTGTAGGCTTGGCAGCTTTTTTATTTCCTAAAAATAATATTTTAAAAAATACTAATGTAGTTTCTTCTTGGGCTAACGGTGCTTCTATTGACAGGTTAAAAACAGTATATAACGAAGCACAAAATTCGGGTGCTTCCGATAAAACAAAGGAATTTGTAGAAAGAACTTTAAAATCTATAGAAGGACTGGATGGCACAACTTGGGTGAAATATTCTGATAGTGCTGAAAATCCTGCTTTTCAAGAAGCTGTATCCAATATTACTCAAGCAATTAACGGAAATGGAGTAAATAAGAAAAGTCTTATAAAGTCCGCAAAAGAAAAACTTGCAGGACTTACAAAAGCTGAAGGCATTTTGAAGTTTAACGGACAGGCTGCTTCAAACCTGGAAGAGACCCTTCGTGATACCGTTGATATGGGTTCAAAATTTAATACGGCTGTTAAAAATAATATTTCTATAGATGAATATTCGGAAGCATTGAAGAAGTTTGTAAATAAGAAAAGTATAATAGGTCTTCTTGTTGTATTTGCAATAGCAGTTAGTATTCAAACAATAAACAGAGCAATAACAAGAAAACAATTTAATGCGGAAGGCGCTCCTATTTATAAGGATTTTGGGAAAAAAGATACAACTCAAAAAATGGATGAAAAACAAAAAAAGAAATTTAGAAATAAAAAAATCCTTTCAGCAGCCGGTATGTATGGTATTGCTGCTTTATCAATGATGAAAAAACCTACATTGGGTATGTTCCAATTTTCTAATATATTCCCTACTCTTGATCAATGCCGTTGGATAGCAGCTTCAACTTTTGCCAGCAGAATGCTTGGTGCTGAAGATGAAAATGAATTAAGAGAAACAACGGTAAGAGATATAGCTTCGTTCTCAGGTTTATATTTCTTGGGCGATTATGTTAAAAAAGCTGCCGCTTCAGCTATTGAAGGTTTATCTAAAACAAAGAACGGTGCAAAGCTTGTAGGAGAAAATGTTGTATTATTAAACAGAAAAAAAGAAATTGCAAAACCTGTTATGGACAGTGCTTCCGGGGTAATGAAAAATATTGCTGATAATACAGCATACAGATTTAAACAGTTTGGAAATTGGATAAAAAATACAGAGTTAAAAACAGCAGCTGAAGTATCAAGTAAAAATGTAAGAAATTTAAGAAATATATGCCGTGTTTGTGATATTGCGTTCTCTATAATAATGTTAGGTGTACTGCTTCCTAAATATAACAGAAAAGTAACGGAAAAAAAGGTTGAGGAGGCAAAAAAACGTGAAGAAATGCAGCGTCAGACATTGAATCCTGCTTTAAGAACCGAAAATATTCCTAAAATTTTTAAAGATATTGCTTAATTTGCGCAAAAAAAATTTAGTTCATGTTTTGTACTATTATTCAGTTGAAAAAATTAAAACAATAGTATATAATAATCAACTGAGAAGAAAAAGGAGAGAAGAAAGTGGTAGACAATAGGTCTGCCGGTGTCCTCGGTGTTGGGGGCGGTATCAATTTCAAAAGCGGTGATATCTCAGGTACTGCTGCTAAAACTGCGGATGACAGGGCAAGTCAAGGAACTGAATATTTTCTTCAAGAAGATAATGAACAGCAAAATTCACAGGAGAATTTTGTTGACAGGAGTATGGAACTTCGTGCCTCTTTGAATTCTCTTGCTTTATTGAATGTCGTTTCTGTGCTTCAAAATAAACGCAAAAATGTTTTGCTTGATGATGATGATTTGACTGAAAAAATTAAACCTCATGCGGTTAAAAAAATAAATAAAGACAAAGAAAATCAGGATGAAAATCAGGATAATAATCAATAAAAAATTGAGTATTATTCATTGTAAGTTTTTCGTAATAAATTTTAATAATCTGGAAAAATTTAACAATATTAGTAATATATAATTATGAAAAGAATCATATTAACACTAATATTAAGCACAATTATAATCAACAGTGCAATTGCAGAAATGCCATACAGTGATATAAATCACGGGTTTTGGGCGTATAAACAAATTGAAACTCTGCTGGATGAAGGAATTATATCAGGAGAAGAAGGAAGTAAATTCAGACCTTCCGATTATATTACGAGAGCTGAATTTGCAGTAATGGTAATAAAAGCTTTAGGTCAAGAAAATCTTCAAATAGATACTATGTACACATTTGAAGATGTAAGTGTTAACCATTGGGCATATAAATCAATATTAAGAGCTTTAAATTTAGATATATTAAAGCCGGCAAAGGATGGCTATTTTTATCCGAATGATTATATAACGAGGTCTGAGGTAATTACATTTTTAGTTAATCTTTTGAAAACGGAAGATATATCCAAGAAAGATGCAATAACAGCACTTCAAAATGCTTATGCCGATTTTGATGATATACCTGATTGGTTTAAGGTTACAGCGGGTAAAGCGGAAGTAATAAATGTTATAGCAAAAGAACCGCCAAGGCAAAATTATCTTGATTATGATAAATATGTAACAAGAGCTCAAATGGCTGTATTTTTGGCAAATATGAAACGGGAAACTGATTCTTATACGGCGGAAAAAGTTAAAGAAGAAACAAGCCCGAAAATAGCTGAAGGTATTATGATAGAAAATGTTCTGTTAGATGATGATGTCGCTGTTTTGCCTGCAAAAACTGTTTTACCTGTTATAATTTCAGGTCAGATTAGTACAAAAGATTCAAAACCCGGCCAGATGTTTCAGGCAAAATTTGCTAATAATATTGTTGATGATGAACATCATCTGCTTTTATCAAAAGATATTATTTTAATCGGCAAAATTCTTGACAGTGTTGACGGAAGAAATTTTATACGGAACGGGGAAATGATATTTGAGTTATCTGCCGTAAATAACAAAAACTTGTTGACAAGAATTCTCGGAGTTGCGCAATATCAAGCAAGACCTACAGAATCTAATAAATTTCTAAAAGTTACTCAATCGGTAATTAAAGGCAGAGAATTTACCGCAAAAGACGGTCAAATATTATATATAAAACTTTATAAACCATTAAGAGTTAATATAGTTACACAAGAAGTTTTTGATTAGTTGTTTACTTTTTTATAAACGCCCATTTCTTCCAGTGCATTTAAAAAGCTTTGTGCGGTTGCTTTTTGTACATCAGGCGGAACTACCCTTAATAATTCAACTGTTTTTGAAATAATCGGATCCTTATCATACCAGCGGTTGCATACTTTTGGTCTTACCATTTCATAAAATTTATCTATTGCTTCTTTTGAAACTTTTTTTTCTATTTCATCCAAAAATATTTCAGCCTGAGCTTTTAATTCAGTCTGATAATTTTGCAGAAGATTAATAACTTCTAATAATACAGGATCATGATCATACCATCTTTTATAATTGTGATTCACTTAAGTTTCCTTTATTTTGAGTAATTATTTGACTATCTTCATCGACGAATCTTTCAATATCCGCTCCTAATATTTTAAACTTATGTTCTAAAAGTTCGTAACCTCTATCTATATGATAAATGTTGTCGATGATACTTGTTCCTTGAGCCATTAAAGCTGCAATAACCAAAGAAGCTCCGGCTCTGAGATCTGACGCTTTTAAATTGGCACTTGTAAGAGATTTAACACCTTTAACGAGTGCATGATTTCTTTCCTGATGAATATCAGCCCCCATTTTACGCAGTTCCGGTACTTGCATAAAACGATTTTCATATAAGCTTTCGGTAATAATACTTACTCCGTCTGCTACTGTTGCTAATGACATCGCAAGTGATTGTAAATCGGTCGGAAAACCGGGATATGGCTGTGTTATTATATTTATTGCTTCAAGCTTTTTCTTGCAGCTTACTTCTATTGATGTAGGATCAATTAATTTGATATCAGCCCCCATTTTTGTAAGCTTTGATGTATAAAATGTTAAATGATTGGGAAATATATTTCTTATAATTCCTTTACCTTTAGTAGCAATAAAAGCAGCCATATATGTTCCCGCTTCAATTCTGTCGGGGATTGTCGTATATTCAATAGGTCTTAAATCATCTTGTTTAACTCCGTTTATTACTATTTCAGAAGTGCCTGCACCAATGATATCAGCACCCATAGCATTTAAGAAATTAGCCAAGTCAACAATTTCAGGTTCTTGAGCTGCATTTTGTATTCTTGTGGAGCC
>CANROV010000143.1 GCA_947632315.1 Candidatus Gastranaerophilales bacterium | reverse complement strand
CCATTGTGATTTAATACATTTGCACTGAACGGTACTGTTACGCCTGATGGTAATGTTAATGATTCAAATTCTACTGTTACTTTGTCATTTTTATTCCACCATTTTTTAGGTTCAATTGATGTTATAACTGCTTTCATTGTTGAACCTTCCGGAATTACTAATGTACCTTCTTTTGTTAATACATCTTTCTTTGCTTGGAATGTTACTGTATCTCCTACACTTGCTTCTTTTGATGAGAAGTATGCTGCAAAGTATCCTTTTAACATATTCTTTGCTAATACAATGTTATGTAAGTTTGTAACTTGAACTTCATCTACTTCTGCTCTTTTTGTTACATCTAAATGTTCTACACCTTTTAATACTTCTTTACTTACATATTTTTCTTGTACTGTATTTAATTTGTTCTTTAATCTGTATAATAATACAGCAGCTTCAGCTTTATTTAAGTTTTTGTTTGGAAGCAATTCATCAGCATCAGGATAATTTACGTATATCCCTAAATCAACTGTTTTTGCGAATTGTTTCTTTGCCCAGTTGGGAACTGAATTTTTATCTTTGAATGGATTTAATGATTTCTCATTACCTTTGTAATCTTTTGTTATATGGCTTATTACAGATGCAGCTTCTGCTTTTGTCATAATTCTATCGGGTCTGAATGTTGAATCTTCATACCCATATATTAAGCCTAATTTTGATGATAGTAATATATCACCATAATCTGCTCTTGTTGATGTTACATCGGTAAATGGGTTATTTTCAGATAATGTACCTGTTCTGTGTCCCAATGTCCTTAGTAATGCTGAGTTAAATACGGATCTCGTTACATCTTGTTCCGGATTAAATGCATTACTTGTTAATGGAAGTATTCCATCTTCAACGATTGCTGTTATTTCTTTATTTGCCCAATAACTTTCCGGAACATCACTGTATGATGCAGCTTCTACCGGATTGATGGCTATTAACATAAAAAATACAGCAAGCATAGCTAAAATCTTTTTCATTTTTTTCTCCATGTTTGTGTAAACCTTAACTAGTTGCCTTGATTATATAATAATAATTTTTTTTTGGCAAGAAATATAAATTTATATTTTTATATTTGTTTTATTTTTCTTTTATATTATAATCTTTTTATGGACTTGTAGCTCAGCTGGTAGAGCAGTTGACTCTTAATCAATTGGTCGGGGGTTCGAATCCCCCCAGGTTCATTTCTTTTCACTTTGAAAATTTTATGTTATTATTTTATTACTCTATTATTCTTTGGGCATGTGGTGGAATGGTAGACACGCTAGTCTTAGGAACTAGTGCGTAAGCGTGGGAGTTCGAGTCTCTTCATGCCCAATCTTTTGAAGTTTGAGCTTTGCTCCGACGAAGCATGCGAAAATGAAAAGCAGACGGATGTGAGAACGTGATGGAGTTGCTTTGAGCAGCGCCAGACAGCTCGACACTGGACGATGGCAACGTTAGAGTTTTGCACAGCAAAACTCCACAGGAGCAAAAGTTCGATTTTGACTACGCCATCTTCAATCTCTTGAAGTTTGTTTGACAGATATTAATCAATAAAAGCTTACTAATGTAAGCTGACTGTTTTGTTAATGCGTACTGTTTTTTTATTAAATTGCCCGGGCAAAAACAGCCCGGGCCTTGATATTAAATTTGACTTCTCTATCCTCTTAAAATAAAAACCTTTAACAGAGCTTAAAGGTTTTTATTGTTTTGTTATAGTGTCTTTTTTATTTCTTTTATCTGCTTCTCTAAATTTTTTATTAGTTCATTTATATCCTTTTTACCCTTTTTATCTGTTGTATATTTTTGAGCAGCTTTTGCATAGTCTAATGAGCCTATAATATCTCCGCCTTCTCGCTTGTTGTTGGATATTATTAAATTTACATCTCTTAAAAAGTCTGCGTCATATCCGTTGATTTGTTTGTTAAGGTATGCACTTATAATTTTATTTATTATTTCTCTGCTTTCTTTTTCTTTACCTATCCTTTTATATATTACAGCTTTATCCAGCATTACATTATAAGTTTTAATATTATTTTTTCCGTATTGTTTTTCTGTTAATCTTATTGCTTTTTCAATACTTTTCATCGCTAATTGTTTTTTATTCATGTTTGCATAGGCAATCGCTTGATCCTTATATGGGTCTATTTGGTTTTCTGCCCCCATTTTCTCATTTTCTTTTATTATAAATTTATAATAAGGTATTGCTTCTTCATTATGTCCAAAATCTTTTTGTATATTCGCTAAATTCCCTCTGTAATCTATGTTTGTCTGCTTGTCTTTTGGAAATTTATTTGCCTCTTCTACAGCTTTTTGTGCATATAATATTGCTTTTTCATAATTATTTAATTCTTTATAACATTCTGATGCATCTTTGTATGCTGATCCGTATTTCAATCCAAAGGTATCTCGCTCATATCTGTCCAGCATTTTTAATTCATTTCGTACGTTGTGTAAGCCTGTTTCTGATTCTTTTAGGTCTTTATTTGTCCGAGCTAATTCGGATTCCATGTCAATGTATGACGCTGTAGGCTTGTTTCCTTCTCCTACACTTCTGTTATATTTCTCTTTTGTATAATATAACGCTATATCATGTCTTTTTATTGCTCTATAATAATCAATTTGAAAATCGATAAATGAATCATTATATTCTTGTCTATCCAGTTCTTTTACAATTTTATTTGTTTTATTTAATATTGTTCTCATATTTTCTACATCGTTTATTTCTTTATAATATTTAAATTTTATATGATTAATTTGATATTCTGTTTCAAGTTGGGCAATTCTGTCGGCAGGTTTCTTTAATTGACTTATGCGTTTTAATAATTGCGGTATTGCTTTTAAATTACCTTTTTGCATCTCATAATGTATCTTTGCTGCATAGTATTCTGCTAAATTTATATTGTTTTTTCCGTATTCTTTTACTGCTGTATTATAATATTTTGTTAAATATTTTTCACAACTTGCTATATTCCCCATTATAAATTGTATATCTGTATATTCTCTATATAATGCAAGCTTTTCATGTACATTTAAATTGGGTAACTTTTCAATATTATTTAATGTTTGTAACATACTGTCCAAATCGTTCTTTTGTCTGTATATCATTAACATTTCTTTATAATATTCTAATTTATCTTGGCTATTTCCGGTTTTTACTTCTTCATAATATTTGTTAAAATTACTTATTGCTTCATCTGTATTGCTGTTAATTGTATTATATCTTCCTTTTGCTAAATATAAATATTTAACTATATCAGGATTTGTCCTCGATAATTCTTGTGTTATTTTTTCAATCTTTTTTAAATGCTTTTCTGCACTTCTGTATTCTTTTCCGTGCAGTTCTTTGTAAAATTGATTATATGTTTTATCTAAATTTTCTATACTGTACTTATCTGTTTTATTAATTTTGAAAAAATTGTTCCATACTTTTGTATTATTTTCATTTTGTATAAAAGACTCTTCATTTGCATATGCTAAGCTTGTTAATAATGTTCCTGCGCATATTACGCTGATTAACATTCTTTTGAATGATTGATTATTCCTTTTCATACCTTTTCTCCAATATTAATATTACTTACCCTATTTATTATAACTGTTATTTGTATATCAGGTCAAATAATCTTTGTTGATTTTTTTTAATTTATTTATTTTTTTATTTCTACTTTTGTTGCCTAAATTTTTCTTTTAATTTATAATCTTTGTATATTGTTGGAATAGTAATTAAAAATTAAATAGTTTAAAGTGAGGTAAAGATGAACATTAAAAAAAGTTTAGCAGCTATTTTCTTAACGATTACTTTGCTGCTATCGAATGTCGCTTCTGCTTTAGCTGCCGTTAGTTATACGGATGTACCTGATGACTATTGGGCTGCAGCTGAAATCGAAGATGTTGTTACTAAAAATATTGTACCTTTATATGGTGATAATACTTATAGACCTAAAGAAAAAGTTACCAGGGTCGATTGGACTGCTTGGTTATTAAAAGCTTTGGGACTTAGCACTGCTCCAATTACTTCTGTTCCCGCATATTCGGATGTTACTGACGCTACTTACGGATATCCCGATATCGCAAGATCTGATCAATTCGGTTTAATCTATGGTTATACTGACGGTGAATTTAAACCTCAAAGATTTATTACTAAGGTTGAAACCGCTTCTATTACTAAAGATACTGAAGTTGATACTTCTGTTTTAAATCAATTCGCTGATTCAAAACAAATTCCTAATTGGGGTGTGATTCCTTTCTCTAAAGCTATTAAATACGGACTCTATGTTAACTATCCTTTAGAAACTGAATTAAACCCTAATAGAGACCTTAACAGAGCTGAAGCTGCTGTTCTGCTCGCCAGATTAATGAGAGCTTTGAATCTCGTTGAAGATCAGTATAAAGCTGATAACGTTGAAGAACAAGTCCCTGAAGAACCTAAAGAATATATCCTTTCTACTGAACATCTCGATAATTACGGAAAATCCGTAGTTGATAGAGTTCAAATTACTAACTTAAGAAGAATTATATTAGCTAAGAATGTATTTAAAGTTGCTTTTGTTGAACCGTTTAACTCGACTAAACATAAAATAGGTGATGTAATTCCTTTCTACTTTAAGAAAGATGTTGTTACAAAAGAAGGTACTTTAATTATTCCTCAAGGTACAAAACTTTATGCTACTATCGCTGAACTCCATGAAAAAGATTGGATTAATAAAAATACTAAAGTATATCTGCATTTTACTAATATGGTATTCCCTAATGGTAATGAATATCCGTTTATTGCCAGAGTTTTAAATGAAAAAGAAGGTGTACTTGTTGAAAATTATTGGTTAAAACCGCTTGAATATACTGTAGCTGGTGCTGCTATCGGTGGTGCTGCTATCGGTCTTCCTGTTGGTGCTGCTAATGACAGATCAGGTGACGGCTTGGCTATCGGTATCCCTGCCGGTGCAGGTGCAGGTTTAATCGCCGGTTTCTTAACTCCGGGTGTTAACTTTAAAGCCAGAGCTGATGAAGAAGTTTTAGTTGAATTAAAAGTTGATTGCAGTTTGTATAATGATTATACTCAGCAATATACTTCTAAAACGACTAC
>CANROV010000142.1 GCA_947632315.1 Candidatus Gastranaerophilales bacterium | reverse complement strand
AATTAAATATAAATCTTCTTCCTCGCATTTATACATATCCTGAGCAAATTTAGGAAGCTGTCCCGTACCTGTCATAGCCGCTGCATTTACCATTACGGGAGGAAGAATTTCTTCATAACCGTGTTCTTGTGTATGGGTATCAAGAAAGAAATTTATTATAGCACGTTCTAATTGTGCGCCTTTCCCTCTGTATAGCGAAAATCTTGACTGTGAAAGTTTAACTCCTCTTTCAAAATCTACAATGTTTTTTTCGGTACATATATCCCAATGTGCTTTCTGTTCAAAATTAACTTTCCTGACTTCACCTACCCGCTTTATTTCAACGTTATCAGCATCGGAAAGTCCGATTGGAGTTGTTTCATCAGGAATATTAGGTGTTGCAAGAAGTAAATTCTTTTGCTGGGTATCAAGTTCTTCTTCCTTCTCTTCGAGTGATTTAACTTCATCACCCATAGCTTTAACTTGAGCTTGAATTTCATCGGTATTTTTACCTTGTTTCTTTAATATACCGATTTCCTGCGACATTGTTTTCCTTTTTGAACGCAATTCATCTGCTCTTGTTTGTACTTTTCTTCTTTCTATATCTATTGCTATTATCCCGTCTATCGATAATTCCGGATTTCTTCTTTTTAATAGCTCATTTACTTTTTCGGGATTTTCTCTTATAACTTTGATATCAAGCATATTTTTCACCTCGTATTCTATTTTTTATTTTATTAAAAACAAGCTTAAATTAAAAGCAGTTTTTTTGTTATAATTGCATTGAAGGAAAAATAAGTTGGAAAAAAAATATACAAAAAGAATATTGTTTGCAGGCATGCCTGATATGGCATTGGTGTGTATGAATAAATTGGTCAGAAACGGAATAAACATTGTCGGTGTTATTCCCCCTGCCAAAAATGACCCGACATATAAATTAATGTTATCGGCAGTAAATTCTCTTAACCTTCCTGTGATTGAGTATGAAAGAAGTCTGTATGAAAAAGATTTTCTTTTAAAAGTTAAAGAATTAAATGCTGATTTGGGTGTTGTAGCTTCTTATAATAAAAAATTTCCTAAAGAATTATTAAGCTTAACAAAAGATGGGTTTATAAATCTGCACCCTTCTAAATTGCCTGACTATAGGGGCGGAAATCCATATTCGCATGTTATAATTAATGGAGAAGAAGAATCGGCTGTTACTCTTCATTTTATGGATGAAAATTTTGATACCGGAGATATTATTTCTCAATACAACTTTAGTATAGATTTAAATGAAACAATGGGAACTTTATTCTACAGAACAAATGAAATGTGTGCTTCAATGCTATATGAGGCACTTGATTATTATGAAAACCATGATTTCCCAAGAAAAAAGCAAGAGGTTAAAGATAATTTAAAAACAGCTGAAAATTTATCGTTTGAGAAAAAAAATATTTTTATTGATTGGACAAAATCTGCAGATGAAACAGACCGTTTTATAAGAGCTTTAAATCCTTTTATAGGTGCTGTTACATATTTTAGGGGGATTATTCTCAGAATTAATTCAGCGAAAGTAATAAGAAAAAAACATAAATATACTCCTGGAGAAATAATAAAATCTAAAAAAGAATTAATAATTGCCTGCGGAAAAGACATGATTAAATTAGGCGCTATTCAATACGGAGCTTTTTTTATAGGTGACAGTACCGATTTTATAGAACGTTTAAAACCAAAAAAAGGAGAATTATTTTACAGTGAATAAACTTAATTTTCTTACGCCCGGACTTCCGATGTCAGCTCAGAATAAAGGATATGCTGAAGGATTAAAAATTATTAAAGATATGAATCTTGACGGCTTGGAAGTCGAATTTGTTCATGGGGTCAAAATGAGTGACTCTGTTCAGGAGCTGGTTAAATTATTTACTAAAGAAAATAATTTAATTGTTACCTGCCACGGCCCTTTTTATATTAATTTAAATTCAGCCGAACAAGAAAAAATTGAAGCAAGCATTGAAAGAATTTTAGAAACTGCAAGAGTAGGAAATAATATAGGTGCATACAGTATCACATTCCATGCTGCATTTTACATGAAAAAAACGCCGGAAGATGTTTATCAGGCTGTTTATAACTCTATGGAAAAAATTTGTTCTGTGCTTGAAAAAGAAAACAATAATATTTGGATTAGACCTGAAACTACAGGAAAAGCTACTCAATGGGGAACGTTAGAAGAAATTGTTAAATTGTCAAAAGAGTTTAAAAACATTCTGCCCTGTATTGATTTTTCTCATATTCACGCAAGATATAACGGTATTTATAATACGTATGATGAATTTTCTAAAATATTTGAATATTTGGGCAAAGAATTGGGGGATAATATATTTAATAATTTCCATGCACATTTAGCCGGTATTGAATATGGTTCGAAGGGTGAAAAAAATCATTTGATTTTTGAAGAAAGTGATATGAATTATAAAGACTTACTAAAAGTTTTTAAAGAATATAATGTTAAAGGTGCTATAGTGTGTGAAAGTCCTAATATTGAAACAGATACAAAATTATTAAAAGATTATTATTTAAGCTTATAAAAAAAGAAAACCGGCTTACTTAAGCCGGCTTCTTTTTTTATTCCATTATTTTTTAGCAGAAACATAAATCAAGTGCCAGCCAAATTGTGTTTTAACAGGCTGAGAAACTTCACCGTTAGGAAGTGAAAATGCGACTTTCTCAAATTCAGGAACCATATCCCCTTTTGAAAACCAGCCTAAATCACCACCTGCAGAAGCAGAAGGACATTTTGAATACATTCTTGCCGCTTGCTTAAAGTTTTCGTATATTGTTGTTCTGTCATTATCTTTTACTATTGCTTCTCTAAGTGTTTTAGCTTCTTGTTCTGTTTTAACAAGAATATGGTATGCTCTAACTTGCGTATATTCTACAGCTTGAGCTTTTTGACTTATCGTTTTTTCTCCGAATGCTGAAAAAGAACAAAATCCAAATGCACCTAAAATCAAAAATAATACAACTAATTTTTTCATATTATATTTCCTTTCATTTTAAATGATTTATTTGTTTATATTTATGAATTGGTTCTCTCTTGTAATTGCAACCATGCCTGAGCGCACGAGTTCTTTTATGCCTATAGGACGTAATAACGCTATTATTGCCAATACTTGTCTGTTATCTCCTGAATATTCCAAGGTGTAAGTATCAGGCGAAACATCGATAATTTTAGCACCGAATATTTCCGAAATCCTTAAAATTTCACTCCTTGCATCATCTTTAGCACTTACTTTGCATAAAATCAGTTCTCTATCAATACACTTATCAGCAGATTTCGGCAGTTCAACAACTTTTATTGTGTTAATTAATCTGTTTAACTGTTTACAAATTTGTTCAATAACAATATCATCTCCATTTGTAACAATTGTAATTCTTGAATATACGGAATCAATTGTCGCTGCAACCGTTAAACTTTCTATATTATATCCTCTTGTAGAGAATAAATCACAAATACTGGACAGAATACCCGCTTCGTTTTTAACAAGTACCGATATTGTATGTTTCATGGTTATTCCCCCGCACCTTCATTATTAGATAAAAGAACCTCGTTTAAAGGTTTCCCTGCAAGCACCCACGGATATACCATTTCAAACGGTTCAACAACAAAATCAATTATAACCGGCCCATCATAAGCAATAGCTTTATCAAGTGCTTCATCTATTTCTTCTTCTTTTGATACTCGTATCCCTAATATTCCGTATGCTTCCGCTAATTTAACATAGTCAGGCGAGCTTATATGAGTTTGCGAGTAATGTTTATCAAAAAGTTTTTCCTGCCATTGTCTTACCATGCCAAGATATCCGTTATTTATAACACATATTTTAACGGGAATTTTATAGTCAACACAAGTCATAAGCTCTTGTATGTTCATTTGAATACTGCCGTCACCCGCAATATTTAAAACAAGTCTGTCAGGTGCTGCAATTTGAGCCCCCATGGCAGCAGGAAAACCAAAGCCCATTGTTCCCAGTCCGCCTGATGTTACCAATTGGCGTGGCTGCTTAAATTTATATAACTGGGCAGTCCACATTTGATGTTGTCCAACTTCCGTTGCTATTATTGCGTTTTTGTCTTTGGTCTTGTTGTATATATGCTCAATTACTGTTTGAGGACTCATTATGCCGTCTTCTACGGCTCTTATTGCCCTCTTCTCTTTCCATGAGGCGATTTGGTTTACCCAGACTTTTCTCATCTCATGATTATAATTATATTTCCCTGTATTAAACTCATTAAGCATAACATTAAGTACGTTTTTTGCATCACCTACAATGGGAATATCTACATTAACATTTTTACTGATTGAACAAGGGTCAATGTCAACATGTATAACATTTGCATCTTTTGCAAAACGTTTTAAACAACCTGTAATTCTATCATTAAATCTTGTACCTACCGCAAACAATACATCACAATTACTAACTGCCAGATTAGCCCAGTAATTCCCGTGCATGCCAAGCATGCCTAATGATAATTCATCATCTTGCGGATATGTTCCGATTCCCATTAATGTTGTAGAAATAGGAATGTTTAATTTTTTAGCTAATTCTCTAATTTCATTCCAAGCATTAGAATGTATAACCCCTCCGCCTGAAATAATGACAGGACGCTGTGCTTCACATAATAATTTTAATGCCCGTCGGCATTGTATAGGATGTCCTTCATACGTCGGATTATATCCCGGTAAATTGACTTTATCGGGGTATTCAAAATCAGTTTTTGCGGTAAGAATATCCTTTGGCAGAGAAATAACAACAGGCCCCGGTTTCCCTGTCCTTGCTATGTGAAACGATTCTTTTATAACTCTTGGTAATTCGCTTATATTCTTAACAAGATAATTATGCTTACAGCAGGTTCTTGTTATACCGACAATATCAGATTCTTGAAAAGCGTCATTTCCGATTAGTTTTGAATCAACCTGCCCTGTAAATACAACTAACGGATAGCTGTCATAATAAGCATTAGCAATACCGGTTATTGTGTTACAGGCTCCCGGCCCTGATGTAACAAGAACTACTCCCGGTTTCCCCGTAATTCTTGCATAACCTTCGGCTGCGTGTACTGCAGCCTGTTCATGCCTTA
>CANROV010000141.1 GCA_947632315.1 Candidatus Gastranaerophilales bacterium | reverse complement strand
TACTTGCTATTCAATGATTTTTAACAGACAATTTGCCGCATTAGCTTCAGGCTTGGAATATCCGTCAAGATTTCTGTCAATAGATAAAATAAGCGGATTATCAGATAGGTTTTTCTACTATAATTCTGATATTTTTAAATCAAAAACCCTTTTTGAACCTATAGATTTTACTCAGTGCAATTTGAATTTTGAAAGGGAAAAACAACGCAGTATTAAATGGCTTAAAGATGCACTTGAAGCCGAAAAAGTTTATAAGTTCTCGGAGCGTGAAGAACTTTGTGATATGGTTTTAAATCATATAGATTTGCAAAATTCTAAATTTCAAAAAGGAATGAAAGATTACGTTGAACACAAAATTTGGATTTCTGAAAACAGAAACAAGATAAGGTTAATATATGCGTTAATAAGACTTCTTAAAAATTTCACCTTTGGACAGCAAAGAGAAATAATGTGGAAGAAAAAAATTAAATATAAATGTTTATTATCAGAACTTAAAGGAAATAATTAAAAAGGAGCATGTTAATGGAAAATATAAACGGCAATAATCTTTGTACAGGATGCGGTGCATGTGCAAATTCCTGCAGGGGGGGGGGAATTTGCATTAAACAAGATGATTGGGGATTCTATAAACCTCAAATTGATAAAAATAAATGCACTAATTGCAATTTGTGCAAAACCGTTTGTCCTATAAATAATTTCCGTTCCGAAAATAAAATTAAACCAAATGTATGGGCTGTTATGGCTTTTAATGAACTCAGATTAAAAAGTTCATCAGGCGGTGCTTTCGGAGTAATTGCAGATGAAATATTAAACAGAAACGGAGTCGTCTCAGGTGCCGGATTTGATGAAAATTTAGTTGTACAGCATATTATTGTTGATAACAAAAAGGATTTAGAAAAGCTAAGAGGCTCAAAGTACGTTCAAAGTTTTATTTCAGAAACACTTTTCAAACAGATAAAAACATATTTAGATAACGGCAGATACGTTCTATTTTCGGGTGTACCCTGCCAGGTAGCAGGTTTGTTAAATTTTTTGGGTAATAAAAAATATGAAAAACTCTACACTATTGATTTAATCTGTGCATATACGCCAAGCTCAAAAGTATTCAAAAAATATTTAGATGAAACCTACAAAGATGAAATTGTATTAAATATAAAATTCCGGGATAAAGTGATGAAAAATTGGGGCGGAATTTTAACTACTACTGTTGCTACCAATAAAGATACAAAAGAAGACCGCATTTATATGGATAATTACCTTAAAGGCAACTTTAAAAGTGAAATGTGCGAGAATTGCCAATATCGTAAATTTCCCCGGCCCGGCGACTTTACAATAGGCGACTATTGGGGAATAGAAAAATATGCGCCTTCCATGGATGATAAAAAAGGCACAAGTGCAATTGTACTTAATAATAAAAAAGCAGAAGAACTGTTCAAAATAATTAAATCAAAATTTTATAAAACAAAAAAAATGCCTCTTAAATCCATAAAATGTCAAATCAATGCAAAAACTAATCCTCCAATGAGTAATAGCGTTAAAAATTTCTACAATAATATTGATAAACTTTCATTTAAAGAAAACACAAATGAAACTGTAAAAAAATCAAAAGTAGCTATACTGAATTGGTGGTGCGATTATATCAATAAAGGCTCAGTCCTTACTAATTACGCTTTAAATGAATTAGTTAAAGAGCTTGGTTATGACGCTTATACGGTAAACTTTTTATATGATCATCAGCGTGATAATTATTTTCTTTATAAAAACACCGATAAATTTACTAATAAATATTTAAAATTTACAATGCCTCTTAATAATAAAAAGGATTTTACTAAATTAAACAAAGAATTTTCAACATTCATATTCGGCTCTGATCAAGTATTTAGATCAGTTACACGCAACGATTGCAGGAATATAATGTCTGCTAACTGGGTAGATGCACATAATAAAATAATAGCATTTTCTGCTTCTTTCGGGGTTAAAGAGCCTGAGGGAAATGAATTCCAAAAAAATCTTACAAAATATTGGCTTTCCCGTTTTGATAACATCTCCGTAAGAGAATATGAAGGTGTTGATTTGATGAAAGATAACTATAATTTAAACGCAATTCAAGTGCTTGACCCCGTTTTCTGTATTGATAAACAAAAATATTATGATATATCAAAAACCTCATCAATTAAGTTAAAAGAGGATTTTATAGCCATATACTTATTGGCTAATCATAAGAAAAACTGTAATAATATTATTGAATACATAAAAAAACAAACCGGAATTAATAAAATAATTGATATATATAAGCCTATTCCAATTGAAGATTGGCTTTGGTATATGCAAAATGCTAAGTTTATATTAACAGACAGTTTTCATGGTACTTGTTTTTCCATAATCTTTAACAGGCAATTTGCTGCATTATCTTTAAATAATGATAATACAATCAGATTTTTAACAATTGAAAAATTAAGCGGGTTATCAGACAGATTTTTTGATTATAATGAAGATATTTATAAATCAAAAACGCTGTTTGACCCTATAGATTACACCAATTGTAATATGACTTTTGAAAAGGAAAAACAACGCAGTGTTAAATGGCTTAAAGACGCTCTTGAAGCTGAAAAAGAATATAATTTAACTCCTCAAGAGGAGCTTTGTGATTCTTTAATTAGTTTAATGGAATCTGAAGATATTAGGCATAAAAATGAATTAATACATACTATTGAACATAAAATATGGCTGTATAAAAACAGAAATATTATAAGAATTAAATATTTACTTTTACGATTCTTTATAAATATCACTATGGGTGAATTAAAGGAAACTCTGTACAGAGAGAAAATAAAATACAAAGTCTTGCTTGAGGAATATAAACAAATAGGGCAAAAATATATTTTATAATAACTGTTTTTTTTGATAAAATATTTTAGCAAGAGTCAAAAATATCAAATATGCTGATTATAGAGAAATTAAAACAAACAGAATTTTATATAAATTATTCAAGAATGTTTCCTTATATAAAACCATATTGGTTTAGGGCTTTACTTGCTGTTTTAATATGTATACCAATAGGGTCTTTAGATGCGGTTATTGCCCTTTCTTTAAAGCCGTATATGGATTTGGTTATGGTTGAAAAATCAATTCAATCACCTTGGTATATTCCTTTTGGAATTGTGGCTTTTACCACTATTCAAGGCTTTTTAAATTATTTGGCAATATATCTTAATACCTGGGTCGGAGGAAAAATTACCAATGATTTAAAAATGGATTTGTATCAGAAAATGCTGACTTTTGAACCTGCATTTTTTGATAAGAAAAAATCCGGGGATATAATCTTTAGATTTAGTACAGACGCCGATACTGCCTGTAACGGGCTTTTAGATAATTTAAAAATCTTTGTATCCAGATTATTTTCTTCAATATCATTAATATGCGTATTGTTTTATAACTCTTGGCAATTGGCAATAATAGCAGTGGTGATTCTTTGCGGAGCATTCTTACCGCTTGCAAACATAAGAAAAAGAATTAAAACCGTTACCGCAAAATCACTCAAGGCAGGTTCTGCGGCAATTACCGCTTATAATGAATCATTCGCAGGAAATAAAACGATAACATCTTATAATCTCAAAGATATTGAAGAAGAAAAATTTAAAGATGTTTTATCTAATATTTTTACTTTTAAAATAAAAATGATACAAAGAACCTCGTGGTTATCGCCAATGATGCACGTTATTGTATCTGTTGGACTTGGACTGGCTATTGGATACGGCTCCCATTTGATTTTATCGGGGCAAATTACCTCAGGGAATTTTGTTTCTTTTATAACTGCTTTAATTATGTTATATACCCCCATTAAAGCACTCGGAAATAATCTTAATCAGGTGCAGTTGTCTTTTATGGCAATTGAAAGAGTGTTTAAAATGCTGGAATTAAAACCAAAAATATCAGATAAAGAAAATTCTGTTCCTTTAATAAGTTTAAATTCCGCCGTTGAATTTAAAAATGTAAATTTTGAATACGTTAGTAATAAACCTGTTTTGAAAAATATTAATTTAACAATAAAAAAAGGTGAAACAGCTGCAATTGTGGGAAATTCCGGAGGAGGAAAAACTACACTTGTCAATCTTCTGCCCAGATTTTACGATATAAAGTCCGGTTTAATTACCATTGATGGCATAGATATAAGAGATATTACTCTAAAATCGTTAAGAAATAATATCGCTGTTGTTTTTCAGGATAATTTCTTATTTTCCGGAACAATTAAAGAAAATATTCTTTTAGGAAAACCGAATGCAACTGATGATGAAATATCAAAAGCAGTAAAAATGGCATATTTGGATGAATTTATTTCTTCGCTTCAAGACGGAATTAATACCCAGATAGGAGAAAGAGGAATTTTGCTTTCCGGAGGTCAAAAACAAAGGGTTGCAATAGCAAGAGCATTCTTGAAAAATGCACCGATAATTATACTGGATGAAGCAACGTCTGCTCTCGATAATAAATCTGAAGCTATTGTTCAAAAAGCAATTGATAATCTTTTAGTTGATAAAACCGTATTTGTTATTGCTCACAGGTTATCTACCGTACAAAACGCAGATAAAATAGCTGTTTTAAATCAGGGTGAAATAGTAGAACTCGGCAGTCACGATGAACTTATGAATATTGAAAACGGTCAATACAAAGCATTATATGATATGCAGTTTAAAAAACAAGGTGTATTAACAAAGGAAAATAAATGAAAAGAACTAATCTGCCAAAAGAAAAAATAAAAACATGGTTCGTAACCGGAGGCTCAAGCGGAATAGGACATGAATTATCAAAACAACTGCTTGAGAACGGATATAATGTAATATCTGTTTCAAGAACTGTGCCTGACTTTAAACATGATAATGCACTTTGCTTGTCAGTTGATGTGACAAAACCTGATGAAGTTAAAAGTGCCATTGAAAAAGGAATAGAAAAGTTTGGAAAAATCGATGTGGTTTCTAATAATGCAGGTGTTTCCGCAGGTATTGTTGCTGAAGAAGAAACAATTGAACATATAAAAGAGGTAATGGAACTGAATTTCATCGGTACATATAATGTTGTAAACGCAATTTTACCCCATTTTAGACAAAATCGAAATGGCACAATAATAAATAATTCTTCTATGAGCGGAGTACTTTCAAGAGCGGGCGGTAC
>CANROV010000140.1 GCA_947632315.1 Candidatus Gastranaerophilales bacterium | reverse complement strand
AAAAACCGAGCCTTATTTCAATTGATGAAAAAGAGTTTAAAAATTATCTCAAAAAGTAAAAATTTGTTGCGTTTGATTATACAAAGGTTAAAAATAATACTTTTTAAACCAATAAAAGTCCAATTCGACCGTTTTGGAATTGAGATAATCAAATGACTTCCGACTACGACAAACAACAAATAAAAAAGACCCCAAAGAGTGGGGCTTTTAAACTGGGACGGAAGGATTCGAACCTCCGAGATGCCTGGACCAAAACCAGGTGCCTTACCACTTGGCGACGTCCCATTAACATCAACTATTATATATTATTAAGTTCACGTTTAATTGTCAAGAATTATTTTCTTTTGTGTTATGATTTAGGAATGAATAATTTATATAAAAATAAGAAAATTCTTTTAGTATCTCAAAATTTAAATATAGAAGGGGCGCCTTTAGTTTTATATAATTTAGCACGAATTTTACTTGATTTTGGTTTTAAAGTTGATATACTTTCTTCTCAAAATGGTAAATTATTTTATAAATTTAAGCAATTAGGTATTAATATATATTTTGCGAAAAACAATAAAGAGTATCCATATTTTTTACATAAAAAGATAATCAAATATGATTTAATTATAGCTAATACAATTATTTCTTATAAAATAGTTGAAAAGCTCAAAGATTATGTACCTATAATTTGGTATTTACATGAGTCTTATATTCCTGATTATATTATAAAATCTGTAGGGGATTTTAATAATATATGTTGTGTTAGTGACTATGCAAAAGAAGGTTTAGAAAAAAGTTATAATAAATTTAATCAAAGAAGGGATATAGGAATAATTTACAATTATGTTGAAGATAATTCTTCGGTAAACAAAATCTCATCTTCTTGTGTAAATGCTGATACAAAAGTTATATTTACGATTTTAGGAACAATTGTAGAAAGAAAAAATCAATTGGATTTATTAAAAGCCTATCATTTGCTTCCTGAAAATTACAAAAATCAATGTATTATAAATATTGCAGGTGCAGGTAATAATTCGGAATATTTTAACTGTTTAAAACCGTTAATTGATGATAATATAAAATATCTCGGAGTTGTTTCGGGAGAAAAGAAAGTTCAATTATTTGAGAATTCAAGTGTATTTGTAGTTCCTTCTTTAGATGACCCTGCTCCTTTAGTTGTTATGGAAGCTTGTTCTTATTCTAAACCTATAATTTGTTCTGAAAAAGTTGGTTCTAAATATATGGTTAGTGATAAAAACGGAATAATATTTAAATCCGGGGATATTGAAGCTTTAAAAAATGCTTTAATTTATATGATTGATAATAAGTATAATTTAACCGATATGGGAAAAGTTTCTCGTGAAATGTATGAAAAATATGCTGTAAAAGAAAAATATATTAATAAATGGGATTCTATTCTTACTGAAGAATTTTCAAAAAAACACTCATTTAAAGATGTAAACGAATTAAAAACAGATTACAAATATTTATTATATATATTTCCGCTTATATTGAGTATCATCTACAATTTTATATTGTATAAATTTTGTAAGAAAGAGAAAAAAGAATATTCATTTATTAAAAGTTTAAATATTTTATCAGAGATTTTTAATGGTTATAATTAATTATAACCAATTATTTTAATTCATCGTAGGCTTTTTTTATTTCTTTAATATCTTGCCACATAAGCCATTTAGGGCTTCCTTTCTCTCTGGAATCGTTTCTTAATAAATAAGAAGGATGAAAAATAGGCATCATTTTAGAACCATAAGGGCCGTCAAACCATTGTCCTCTAACTTTTGTAATACTGCCTTTATCGGGTAGAAATGTATTTAGTGCAACTCGTCCGCATATAAGAATTATTTTCGGTTTTAAAATTTCAAGCTGAGAATCAAGATATTCTTTGCAGGCTGATTTTTCTTCAGGCAAAGGGTCACGATTTTCAGGCGGTCTGCATTTTATGGTATTACAAATATAAACATCATTTTTTCTTGATAGTCCGACACAATCAAATATTTTATCTAATAATTGACCTGCTTTACCAACAAAAGGTTCACCCTTTTGATCTTCCCAATACCCGGGTGCTTCTCCGACTAATACTAATTTATTATTTGCTATCCCGGATGAGAAAACAATGTTTGTTCTTGTTTTAGAAAGTGAACATTTTTCACATTTCAGACATTTTTGTTTTATTTTTTCCAGTTCTTCATACATAATTTTATATTATCACATTTATATAAAGAATATTAAAAAAATTGAAATTTTATTTTTTACAACTAATAATTGATATTATGAGTAAATTTTCAATTAATTTATTTAAAAACAAATTTGATATTTTTTGTATATTTTTTTTATTATATCAGTAATTTTAATAATTTTAACAGCACCAAAATATGAAATAATTGATACGCTTAATCAATTGGAAAATAAAACGTTTGATTTCAGGCAAAAAATAATATCAAAAGATAAAAAAGTAAATAAAGATATAGTAATAATCACCGTTGATGATCCTTCTTACGAATATCTTCTTGAAAAATACGGAGAATGGCCGATTCCGAGAAATGTATATGCTGAAATTCTTGATTATATACAATCTCAAAATCCTAAATATGTCGCATTTGACCTTATGTTCATAAAATCTTTTGAGACGGATAAAAAAGACAATTTAATTTTAGGAAACAGACTAATCCCTTTAACAAAGGAAGGTGAAGCGGTTTTAAATTGGTATGGCGAAGCAGGGACAAGAAATAATAACGGATATTACGAGATTATGACTATACATATAAACTTGCGACAATAGACGGATTAACTGAATTATATAATCATCGTTTTTTTTCGGAAGAACTTTTAAGACAGATAAATTCAGCCAAAAAAAGAAACAATGAATTTTCACTTATAATGACTGATATTGATTACTTTAAAAAATTTAATGATAAATACGGACATCAAGCAGGAGATATTGTTTTAAAACATATTTCAAACACTTTAAAAAAATGTGTAAGCAATAAAGATTTTGTATGCCGTTACGGCGGAGAAGAGATGGCTGTAATACTTATTAATACTGATAAAAAAAGTGCAATTAAAATTGCTGAGAATATATGTAAAACCGTATCAACAAATAAATATCCGTTATCAGATAATTTGAATGTGGAAATTACATTAAGTCTTGGCTGTTCAACTTATCCCGAAAACGGGAAAACGCCCGAAGAACTTATTGAATATGCTGATAAATGTTTATATAATGCCAAAGAAACGGGGCGTAATAAAGTAGGATTTATTGAATAGATTATATTCCCGTAATTAAAACAAATATTAAAATTATAGGAACAATAAATTTCAAGAGAATATTAAATAAACCTCCGATAAAACCTTCACCAAAAACCTTTTTCCAAAATTGAGGTATGCACCAGCCTGTAATTAAACAAATAATTAAAGTATTGAAAGGCAGAAATATATTTGAGGTCGAATAATCAAGGAGGTCAAAGACAGTTTTATCAAATATTTTAAAGTATTTTAATACCCCGAATGAAAGAGAAGCCGGAATACTAATTAAAGAAATAATAAAAACAGTCAAAACAGTTGCTTTTTTCCTTGAAATTTTAAGATTATCAATAAAAGCGGAAACTGTAGTTTCAAGCATACTTATGCCGGAAGTTATAGACGCAAAGAATAAAAGTACAAAAAATATTAAGCCGAAAAGTGAGGCACAAGGCAGTTGAGCGAACATTTGGGGCATTGAAATAAATGCCAACGAGACTCCTGCACTTGGTTCTGTTCCGAAGGAGAATACAATCGGAAATATCATAATCCCTGCGGAAACGGCTATAAAAGTATCACAAAGAATTAAAGTGTATGCTGATTTTACAATATTAGTATTTTCTTTCATATAGCTGCCATAGGTAAGAATAGTACCCATTCCTATACTTAAAGTAAACAGAGCCTGACCTAAAGCCGTTAATATCATAGTTTTGTTAAATTGGCTGAAATCAGGCTTGAACATAAAAGCCAGTCCTTCTTTAGCTCCGGGTAAAGTTAGTGCGAATCCTGCCAGAATTAACAGCATAATGACAAACAACGGCATCATTAAATTATTAGCTTTTTCTATTCCGCTGTTAACTCCTCTAAACGGGAAGATAGCAGTCATAAGCAGAAATAAAATTGTTAAAAAGCAGGGCATATATATTTGAGAACTGAACGAATTAAAATAATCAGCATAATTATGAGCAGTATTCCCCGTTAAAAATACCCAAATATAATTTAAAATCCACCCTCCGACAACAAAATAAAAACAGGGAATTAAAGTAACCGTTATAATACACAGCCATCCAATCCAGGCATATTTCGGTTTTATTGATTTAAAAGTATTTATAACGTCTTTTTTATATAATTTACCGAGTCCTAATTCAGAGCATAAAGGTATAATACAAATAAAGGCAATTAACAGTATATAGGTAATCAGAAAAACAGCTCCGCCGTTTTTCCCCATTATATAAGGGAATCTCCATATATTCCCCAGCCCTACCGCACTGCCTACTGTTGCTACTATAAAACTTAAATGAGAACTCCATTCGGGTCTGTTATTTTCCATACTTGTTTCCGCCGGTTTTTTTTTAGAATATCATATTTTTTAAAATTTGTAATTATATTTAATGATATAATGTACATAATACATATAATAGGGGTAAAACAATGAAACGAAATATTATAATAATTTCTATAATACTGATAGTGTTTTTAATAGTGTTAGTTTTTTGTTTGAAATTAAACAAAGACAAAAACAGTCAAGAAAATATTGACACACCGATAGAAGTAACAGATAAAATTTTTACGAAAAATCAGCCCGGTTCTTATGCAAAATTTTATTATTATATACCGGCGAAATTGAAAAAAGAAAAGAAACCATATCCTTTAATAGTAACACTTCCGGGGGACAGCATTGATGGTAAGGATGCTGTGTATGATGAATTGATAAATTTAGCGGAATCAAAAGGATATGCAATATTTGCGCCTACATTTGTTACCGTAGAAGAAGATTTTGAATTGAAAAAATCTTATCAGTTCCCTGAGGTTTGGTCTGGTAAATTATTAATACAAATGTTAGAAAAAGCGAAAAAGAATGGTTTAAATTATTCAAAATTATATTTAGTAGGTTTATCAGCAGGGGCGCAATATGTATCGATATTTTCATTAA
>CANROV010000139.1 GCA_947632315.1 Candidatus Gastranaerophilales bacterium | reverse complement strand
GGCTTAATAATAAGAAACGGAGCTTCTGTCGACGGAACCGAAATTCTTGCAATCTATGCTACCAGAAAAATAAGCTTTTCGGTCGGCGAAATAATAATGTTCATAAATATATTTATCTTTACCATAGCCGGATTTATTTATGATTGGACTCATGCTTTATATTCAATAATTACTTATTTTATAGCATATAAAACGATGGATGTTGTAATAGAAGGTTTGAATGAATCTAAATCGGTATTTGTAATAACTGATTATTCAACCGAAATCGGAAAAGACATAATGGAAAAAATGGACGTAAGTGTTACATACGTTGACGCACAAGGCGGATATTCGGGACAGAAAAAAAGAATTGTATACTGTGTTATATCAAGGCTTCAAGTTCAAAAACTTAAAGAAATAGCTAAAAATATTGATCCGAGAGCTTTTATCGCTATTGAAAATGTTTATGAAGTGGAAGGTGTCAGAATTAAAAAACGAAAAATTTAAATTTTTTTTGAAAAAATAATTTTTTTGATATAACATTTTTAAATAATACTAGTGAGATAACAGGAATATAATATGCTTACAAAAACATCAATGAAAACGCACGGATGCGGTGAAATAACAAAAAATGAAATAGGACAAGAAGTAACGGTAGCAGGCTGGGTCAGTGCTGTTAGAGATTTAGGCGGAATTATCTTTGTAGAATTAAGAGATAAATCAGGAGTTTTTCAGCTTGTTTCAGACCCTAAGAAAAATCCTGAAGTTTACGATATATTCCAAAAATTAAGAGATGAATTTGTAATAAAAGCATCAGGTACGGTTACAATAAGACCTGATGAAACATTTAACGATAAACTTCCGACGGGAGAAATAGAAGTATATCCTACATCAGCCGAAATTTTATCAACATCCGAAGTACTTCCGTTCCCATTGAATGATGAATCAGTTAATGAAGATTTAAGATTAAAATACCGCTATTTAGATATAAGACAAGAAAAAGTTTTAAACTGTTTGAAACTTCGTCATGAAATTGTAAAAACAATACGTAATTATTTAAATTCACAAAATTTCTTGGAGGTTGAAACCCCCGTATTAATTAAAACAACACCTGAAGGAGCAAGAGATTATCTGGTACCGAGCCGTGTTCAGCCGGGGAAATTTTATGCACTTCCTCAATCACCTCAAATATTTAAACAGTTACTAATGGTTGGCGGAATTGAAAGATATTATCAAATAGCAAGATGTTTCCGTGATGAAGATTTACGTGCTGACAGACAGCCTGAATTTACTCAGGTGGATATGGAAATGTCTTTTGTTGAACAGCAAGATATTATGAATATGGTTGAAGGTCTTTTAAGAGAAGTATTCAGACTTGTTGATTATGAAATTCCCGAAAAAATTCCCGTTATGACATATAAAGAAGCTATGGATAAATACGGTTCCGATAGGCCCGACCTTCGTTTCGGACTGGAATTGTTTGATATCGGCGATATTATAATGAATTCTAACTTTGAAATAATTAAGGATACGCTGAAAAAAGGCGGAATAGTAAGAGCAATAAAAATTCCCGGTATTGCAAATTATTCAAGAAAAGAAATAGATGATTTAACAAAACTGGCTATATCATTTGGTGCAAAAGCCCTTGCAAATATTATTTATTTGGAAGACGGAACAGCGAAATCACCAGTGTTAAAGTTCTTAACCGAAGAACAAGCACAGCAAGTAAAAGACAGAGCAGGTGCTAAAGCAGGTGATGTCATTTTCTTCGTTGCTGATAAACCTAAAGTTACTTATGATGTCATGGGCAGATTCAGACTTTATTTCGGCGATAAATTGGGATTAATTGACCCTAATGCTCATTCGTTATTATGGGTAGTAGACTTCCCGATGTTTGAATACTCAGAAGAAGATAACAGATATGTTTCTGTTCACCATCCGTTTACAATGCCTAATTTAGAGGATATAGACAAAATGGAATCCGACCCTGAACACTGCCGTTCAATAGCTTATGATATAGTCTATAACGGTAACGAATTAGGCGGAGGCTCTGTAAGAATCCACTCTTCCGAAATTCAAAAAAGAGTATTTAAGGCGCTTGGTTTAAGCGATGAAGAAACACAAGAAAAATTCGGATTTATGATTAACGCATTTAAATACGGAACACCTCCTCATGCCGGATTGGCACTTGGTTTAGACAGAGTTGTTGCACTGCTTGCAAAGACAAATTCATGCTTAATGACAGACGCTCCTGCATTAGCATCCGAAGAACAATTAAGAGAATTACATCTAAGACTTACAACAAAAGTTAACTAAACAGTTTTAAGGAAATGGCTGACGAATTAATTAAACAAATATGGGATGAAGTCCTTATTATACTTAAGGAAACTATATTGGCAACCACTTATGAAACATGGATATTGCCTTTAGTTCCTCATTCATTTGAAGATAACTGTTTTTGTGCTTTAACGGGACAAAGTCTTGCCGTTCAAATTTTAAAGAAAAATCAAAAAGATATTTCTAAAGCTCTTTCTCAAGTTTGCAAAAAAGATGTCTATTTTAAATTAATATACGATGAAGAACTTCATAAGCAACTTGAAAAAGAAAAACAAAAATCAAAAAAAGAAGAACAAAAAGAATTTATACATAATCTTGAAAAAAGAATAGCGTCATCCAGATATGACGGTTTAAAGCAAATGCAGTCCGATTGCAAATTAAACTTAAAATATAAGTTTGAAAATTTTGTTGTAGGTGCAAATAATAAATTTGCACACGCGGTATCTGTTGCAGTTGCCAAAGACCCCGGTAAACAATATAATCCTTTGTTTATATACGGAGGTTCAGGGTTAGGTAAAACTCATTTACTTCAAGCTATCGGGCATGACATTTTATTTAACAAACCAAAATTAAAAGTTAAATACGTTAAAGCGGAAGAATTTGTTAATGACCTTGTTAATGCACTTGCAAGAGGTATGGATAAAGCTAATAATTCCAAGAGCAAGAACAACAAAGAAATGAACGACTTTCGTGACAAATACAGAAATGTAGATGTATTATTAGTTGATGATATTCAATTTATTGAAGGTAAAACAAGAACTCAGGTAGAATTATTTAATACTTTTGAGAGCTTGCATAATGCGGGAAAACAAATAGTATTTACTTCTGACCGTTCACCCGATAAATTTGAGAATCTTCCAGACAGGCTGAAAACCAGATTTCAGATGGGATTATTAGCTGATATACAAGTCCCCGATATAGAAACACGAATGGCAATTTTAACAAAACTTGCCCACGATAATAATATTGAAATGCCCAATGACATAATAGAATTTTTGGCAACGGTATACAATAAAAACGTAAGAGAGCTTGAAGGTGCATTTAATACCATAAGTGCGTATTCATCAATAAATGAAATACCAATTACACTTGATAATGTTAAAAGAATAATCAATTACAGCGAAAAACATAAAACGCTGACCGTAGAAGGAATAATAGATATAACGGCAGAGTATTATAATGTATCAGTTGACGACATAAAAGGAACAACGAGGGGAGCTAAAACGGCTTATGCCCGTCAAATTGCCATATATTTGGCAAAAGAACTTACAAATGAAAGTTTTCCGTACATAGGTGAGTGTTTTAACCGCAAGCACTCAACTATAATATATTCTCATCAAAAAGTAAAAACAGATATAAATACAGACAGACACCTTGCCTCTGAAATTAAAGAACTTACCGAAAAAATTAATGCTTAATAATATTCACAATTAAGTAATACTCCTTGTTTTATGGTAATATAAAGCATGACGGAGATATTATGAAATTAAGTTTAGATGAGATAAAGAAAGCGGTTAATCCTGTTGTTATAAAAGAAGCTGGAACTGATTGTTTATACGGATTTTCTACTGATACAAGAACCATAAAACAGGGAGAAATTTATATTCCGATAAAAGGAGAGTCTTTTGACGGAGAAAATTTCATTGAAACCGCATTAAATGCAGGTGCTTCAGGATATTTTACAAACGATAAAAACAAAATTTACGATAAAGCGAAATATATATTTCTTGTAAAAGATACAAAGGAAGCTTATCTTCAGCTTGCAAACTTTTACAAAAATAAAATAAACCCTTACACTATAGCAATAACAGGTTCAAGCGGTAAAACAACCGTTAAAGAAATGATGTATTCGGTATTTAAAAACGCAGGCAATACCGTTAAATCTAATCTGAATCATAATAATGAAATAGGCTTATGCCAAACATTATCGGAATTAAAAGAGGACAGCCAATATTTAATAGTAGAAATGGGAATGAGAGGCTTTGGAGAAATTGAGCTTTTATCAAAATATTCAGATCCTGATGTTGCAGTTATTGTTAATTCGGGAAGCGCTCACATCGGAAGATTAGGTTCATTACTTAATATAGCCAAAGCTAAATTTGAAATTACAAAGTATTTAAAGGCTGACGGGATTTTAATTTCTCATGATAACCCGCTAATAAGACAAATCAATGATAATAAGCATAAAACCATTTATTTTTCGCTTGAGGATAAAGAACTTGAAATAATTGAAATGACGTCAGAATTTTCAAGATTTAAATATAAAAATCAAGAATATAAAATAAACTGCGGCGGAGAACATAATGTACAAAATGCACTTAGTGTAATAGAAACAGCATTATTGTCAGGATTAAATCCCATAATAATTCAAAAAGGGCTTAAAGAATTTACCCAAATTGAAAAAAGATGGGATATAAAAAACATAAACGGTTTTAACGTTATAAATGACAGTTATAATTCCAATCCTGAATCAGTAAAAGCTGCTTTAAAAACATTTTTACTATACACACCTAATCCTAAAACAGTAGTTTTAGGTGATATGGGAGAACTTGGTTCGGATGAAGAAAAATATCATACAGAAACAGGAAAATTTTTGGATGAATTTAATTGTGACTACGTTTTAACCGTAGGTGAACTGGCAAAATTCATTAACAGTAATAAAAATAAAACCGTTCATTTTGAAAACAAAAAAGAACTTTGTAATTTTATTAAAAGTAATTTGCCAAAAGGTTCCAATATTCTGTTAAAAGCGTCAAGGTTTATGAAATTTGAAGAAATAATAGAAGAGTTAGGTAAAAATTAATGGGATTTAATATACTTATAGTCGTATCATTGTTGGTATCATTTGTATTAACTTTATTATCAGGAGTAGTTTATATTGATTTTCTAAAGAAAAAAATGTATACCCAGTATATATTGGAGGATGCACCTGAAAATCACGCAAAAAAAGCAGGA
>CANROV010000138.1 GCA_947632315.1 Candidatus Gastranaerophilales bacterium | reverse complement strand
AAACTGGCTGAAATTATCGGGATACAGGCTCAAACAGTTACCGCAATAGAAAACGGAAAAACTTTTATATCTTGTGAAGTTCTTTCGGCTATCTCTGAATATTTTAAGGTTGATGTTTCTGTTTTATTTTTGCCAAAAATTCAAATAAATAATGAAGATAATAGGAACTATATTTCAAAAATAAAATCACTTTTGCCAAAATTCAACTCAAAAAAATTAGAAGAAATATATAATATATTACTTATAATGCATAACAGTTAAGCTCCTTTTCTGTTCAATATATTGAACAATATAAATAATAATATCAACTAAAATAATTAAATGCAATGTCAAAATGAAAAACTTTTACTATTTGCTTCTGAATTGGGGAAATTAATAAAAGAAACTAGGGAAAAGAAAACCGGTTATTCTTTAGACAATTTTGCTAATTCTTTTGGTATTAGTAAAGGTGGACTAAGCACAATAGAAAATGGGAAATCTAATTGTAAATTAGCTACGGTGTGGTTAATTTCAGAAGCAATGGGACTTAAATGTTCTGAATTAATTAAACTTTTAGAAGAAAAACTAGGTAAAGATTTTAAGTTTATTGATGAATAAAAAGGTTATTTTATGGCGGTAGAAAGAAAATTAATGCGAAACGGTAACGGTTGGGCTTTAAGCATTAATTCTACAATTTTAGGTTTTTTGGATGTTAATCCTGAAGTTGATATGGTTAAATATTCAATGGAAAATGATAAGCTGATTATTACTAAAAGTGACAAAAAAATAGATAAATCAAAATCAAAAAAATAATTTTTAAATTGTTAATTACTTGAATTGTTTTATTTTCTTTAGTTTTGAGAATAATAATCCGCCTTCAAACAGCATATACGTTGGAACAGCAAGCATTAACTGGCTTATTATATCAGGCGGTGTCATTATACCTGCCAGTATCAATAATCCTACTATCACATAAGGTCTTTTATCCGCTATTTGATTATAGCTTATTATATCTGATTTTATTAATCCGTAGGTTATTAACGGAACTTGAAACATTAATCCGAATACCGTTGACAGCCATAAACATAATGATATTACATTTGATATGTTTAACATAGGATTTATATTCTGTGTTTTAAAGCTCATGCCGAATTTTATTATTAAAGGTAATATCATATATAGGCAAAAAAGCACTCCAACGATAAACAAACCTGAAGATATTATTACTATTGATTTTATAAATTTTTTCTCATTCTCATATAATGCAGGCAGTATAAAATCCCATAATTTTTTTGCAATATAAGGAAAGCAGATTATTAATGCGAGTATGAATGCTGTTTTTATTTGAAGCATGAATACTTCGACGGGTGAAAAATAGTTTAAAGTTATATTTTGTCCGTTAAGTATGATTTTTATAATGTAACTTAAAGCTTTAGGTGCAAGAAAAAACGTAAAGGGCAGAATTATTGCAATTGAATATACACAGCTTAAAAGCGTTGTTCTCAACGCTTCCAAATGAGAAATTATGCTTTCATCTTTATCATCCTGCTCTTCGCTCATAAATTATACATCTTTTGGAACATATTCTTCCGGCTTTTCGCCTGCTTCTTCTATTGCTCCTTTTATTTCATCCGTTTCTTTTTTTATTACTTCTTTTGCTTTTTTAAATTCGTAAGAAGCTCTGCCTAATGACCTTGCTAATTCAGGAATTCTTTTTCCTCCGAACAGCAGTAATATTGCAAATAATATTATTAATATTTCCGTAAAACCAAGCGACATATTTTTCTCCTTTAAAAAAATTATACTCTTTGCTGGTCGTTTATTGCAAATATTTCTATTGCATTTGATTTACAAACAGTTTTACACCTTCCGCACCCTATACATTTTGAAGCGTCAATTTTTGCAGGTTCATTTCCTTCTTTTGTTATTGCATGCATTGGGCATATATTTATGCATTCTCCGGTTTTACTGCATTTTTCGGGATTTATTACTGCCATTGATATTCTTGTTTTTTGTTTTTCTTCAAGTGAAATTTTCTTTATTGCACCTGAAGGACATACTTTTGCACATTCTATGCAATCGTATTTACAGTATTTTTCGCCTTTTGTGTAGTCAATATGTACAGCGCCAAACTCTTTATTGGATTTTGTTAAGATTTTATTCGGGCATGCATTTATGCAAAGATTGCAATTTAAGCATTTATTAAGCATTCTTTGAGCGTTATCAGCACCTGCGGGCAGAATAACATTTTTTATTTTTTCTCCTAATATTTTTCCTGTTTCAATACCTGCTTTTACTGCTCCCGCTAATACGGCAAGTGAAGCTCCTAATATTATTAAACTGCGTCTTTTAAGGCTGAATTTTACTTCTTCTTTCGGTTTTATTCCGTATTTTATTGCGTCTTTAGGGCATAATCCTTTACATTTTAAACATTTAACGCATGTTTCATTGTCAATATATTGTTCACCTGAGTCAATACAGCCTGAAGGACAGTTCCTTTCACACATTCCGCATGATAAACATTCATTTTTATCAATATACATTTTATATAGTGAAAGTTTTGATAATAGTCCCAATATACATCCTGCGGGGCAAATGTTTGTGCAAAAATATCTGTTTTTGAATACTGTTAATACTATTATGGCTATGATTGCAATTATTCCTATTATTGATAGAGTAAAAGCGGAACCAAAATATGTATAAGGTTCTAAATATCTGATTAATAATGCGCTTCCGCCTATCATAACACCTATTGTTATTGCTGTTATGAAATATTTAACAGGCAGATTTTTTCTTGTTTCTTCGTTTCCTTCTCCTCTAAAGAGTGCCGTAATCTCTTGGATTGTACCTAATGGGCATAACAGTGAACAATAAAATCTTCCGAATAATAATGTTAATAACAGCATTATTATGGTTATAACCAGTGTAATTACGGTAAAATCAGATATAATTCTTTGTATTAACGGTGCAATTTGAATATCAAATAATGCAAGCGGGTAGAATATTCCTGTTATCCCTAAAATGGCTGTTATTAATATTAAAATTGCAATTCCAAAACGTATTTTATACAGCATTATGCCTCACTTTTTGCTTTTTCATAATCTTTTTGAACTTGTGCCAATAAATCAGGAATAGGAAGGTTTTGAGGACAGTTTTTATTGCATAATCCGCATTTTATACAGTTATTTGCTCTTTCGCTTTCACTAAGAGTTTCATAATAAATTTTTAAGTGAAATGCACTTTTTGTAACTTTATATTGGTTATATAAAGAGAAAATAGCTGGAATATTAATTCCTTTAGGGCAGACTTCAGTGCAGTATTTGCAAGCTGTACAGTTTATTTCACCTTGAGATTGAATAATTTTTGCCATTTCATCGGCAACTTTTATTTCTTCTTCACTCATAGGAGTAAAGTTTTCAAAGGTAGCTATATTTTCTTTCATTTGAGTTAAGTTACTCATGCCTGAAAGCACGGTTACAACATTATTTTGGCTTGCCGCCCATCTTAAGCCGAACTCGGCAGGTGTGGAATTCGGGTAATTTTCTTTTAATTTTGCCAAGGCTTTTTCGCTTAAATTAACAAGTCCGCCCCCTCTTAAAGGTTCCATTACGGTAACGGGTATTCCTAAAGCTTGTACTATATTATATTGTTCGTGGGCTTTTACAACATCCCAATCAAGGTAGTTAACCTGCAGTTGTGCAAAATCCCAGTTATAGTCTTTTACAACATCTTGTAATATTTCGGGTGTACCGTGGAAAGAGAAACCAAAATATTTAATCAAACCTTCATCTTTAAGTTTTGCCAGTTCTTCAACCATTCTAACTTTTTTATATTGGTCTACGGTGTTAGCATTAATGTTATGGCACATATAAAAGTCAAAATAGTCTACCTGACATTTTTTTCTTTGTTCGTCAAATATTTTTCTGACGTCTTCTCTTGAATTCATTTTATAAATAGGGCTTTTATCAGCTAATATAAATGAACTTCTGTCGTATTTTTTTAAGACTTTGCCTATGGCATTTTCAGATTTACCGTCAACATACATATAAGCGGTATCAAAATAATTAGCCCCATGCGCCATGGCATATTCAGCCATTTTATCCAGTTCAGCCATATCAATTTCATTATTATTCATTGGAAGCCTCATACAGCCGAAACCAAGTAAAGGTATATCTATATCTTTAAATCTTCTTTTAATAACCTGACCTTGCGTTTTAATTAATTTACCTTTTCCGCATCCTGTTGTCATTAAAGTTGTTCCGCCTAAAGCTAATAATGAACTTTTAATAAAATCACGACGTTTCATATATTCTCCCTTTTTTATTATTTTTTTATTTTTTATTTTACTATTTAAGAGTAACTCTCAGTCAATTCCATATATCGGGCGTAGAAAGTGTAAATGCCGTTATATTTGTATAACCTTTTTCTTTTAAAATTTTAATAATTTCCCCTAATGTTGCACCTGTTGAAATTATATCATCAATTATTAATAATTTAGCTTCTTTATCAATTAAATTTTTTTCATTAATATCAAAAGCGTTTTTTAAGTTTTTAATTCTCTCGTCTCTATGTAAATTGTATTGTTTTTTTGTATCTTTTGTTCTTATTAAGAAATTTTTTGAAATGTTGTAGTTTGTATATTTTTTAAATTCCTCGGCAACTAAATCCATGTGATTATATTTCCGTTCTTTTAGTCTTGATTTATGGATAGGAACGGGAAGAATTATAAAATTATCTTTTATATTAAGTCTTTGCCAATATTCATACATAATTTCGGCATGAAGTTTTGCTAATTGTTTTTTATTATTATATTTTAATCCTTTTATAAGTCTTTTTATAATATCATCATACAAAACAGCAGTGTAAACACAGCAAGAGTTAATCTTCAAAAAAACAGATTCGGGCATAAAATGTATTTTTTTACGGCATTCCGGACAGATTAACGTATCATATTTGGTTGAACGGCAAAAATAACATTGTTGGGTATATATTAAACCGAGTAGTTTTTCAAAAAACTTTATCATATAATAAAAATTATATTATGATTGAAAAAATAATGCGACATTTGATTAAAATTAGAAAAGAGATTTTAAAATGAATTTTTTACATATGCTTTCAAGTTCAATAATAATGATATTATTAATAAGTTTATTAATATTGGTGCATGAAGCGGGGCATTTTTTAGCGGCAAAACTTGTCGGGATAAGGGTTGATAAGTTTGGATTCGGTTTACCCGTTGGCCCTACTCTTTTTAAAAAGAAAATAGGCGAAACGGAAATATTAATCCATGCATTTTTGCTGGGCGGTTACGTTTCGTTCCCCGATGATGAAG
>CANROV010000137.1 GCA_947632315.1 Candidatus Gastranaerophilales bacterium | reverse complement strand
TATTGGGTATTCAAATATTTTGATTTGTATGCCATTTCAAGATTTTTAGCAGAAAATTTACCCTTAGACATTCTAATTAAATTATATGTAACTGCCGGAGTTTTTTTAATCATTGATTCAATTATATCCGTAGCCTTTTCTCTTGATATATCATTTGAATTGATTACTTTATCCGGAGAGTTTAACAAGTTTTGCCTTGCATCTTCTGCTTTTGTTTTGAATTTATCAATTGAAATATTTATTTTATCCAACAGATTAGGTTCTTTTAACTGCAGTCTTTTTACATTTTCACGGTGTTGATTGCTCTTATTATTATTATTGTTATTTTTGGTTTGATTGCTTTGTTTTTCTCTTCTCTCATTATCAGGATGATTAAATAATATATCTGCTCTTTCAGCAATTATTTCATCATTGGTTCTTTGCTTACTTACCATATTTTGAGCAAGATTTAATAAATTACTGCCTAAACTTCTCTCGTTCCTTTCTCTTCCAAACATTTTATATTCCTTTCTTATCCCCTTTTATAATTTTTCACAGATATATTTCTTTTCGATATTCTTAGTATAAAGCCTTTTAAATATTTCTTCAAGATATATCGAATTGATATTAATTTTTGTAAATTTTTGTGATTATGATATTATTTATTTATGCAAAATCAAAATATAAATAAAGTTCTTATTATAAGATTAGGTGCTATAGGTGATGTAGTGCATACAAGCGCATTATTTCACGCAATAAAAAAACAATATCCTGATACAATAATCCACTATCTTACAAGTGAACTTATTAAACCTTTAATAATTGAAGATAAAGCCCTTGGAAAGGTTTTGACAATTAATCCTAAATTTAAATTATTTTCCGGTGAAACGATAAATTTGATAAAAGAAGTTAAAAAAGAAAAATATGACGCTGTAATTAATCTTCAGCCGTCATTAAAAACAAAAATAATAGTAAAGCTTGCTAATATAAGGAATGTTTCAAATTACAGAAAAACATTTAAACTTCACGCAGTAAAAAACTTTTGGCAGACAGGACTTAAATTGTTTCCGGATATAAAAGAAGAAGAAAGTTTGAAATTGTTCCTGCCTTCAGGTGTTATAGAAAATGCAAAAGAAATTTTAAAAAATTATAAACGCCCTTATTTTGTTATTAATGCAGGCGGTATATTGTCAAAAAGGCAGGGCAGAACTTATCCTGTTGAAAAATGGATACAGCTGGGTAATAAATTACGGGAAAAATATGACGGTACTATAATTTTAAACGGAGCTAAAGAGGATAAAGATTTACTTGCACCGTTAAATATAATAAATAATTCAGTTAATTTAATAGGAGAACTTCCGTTAATTGATTCAGTCGGTGTTATTTCGCTTGCTGATTATATGATTTCCGGAGATTCAGGGCCGTTACATATTGCAACTGCACTTAATGTTAAATCTGTCGGATTATATGGTTCAATGCCGATTAACAGAACAGGTTGTTATTCTAATGGTATTAACATTAAATCCGACAAAAAATGTGTTCCCTGCAACAGAAGAAAATGTAAATATTTAAAAAAGACGCATAAACTTTATGCGCCTTGTATGGAAGAAATTGATGTAAATACAATCCTTGAAACACTTGAAAAATTGTAATTACTATATTACGTCTAACTTGCATAAATCTTTATATGCACATTTTTTGCAGAATTCTTTTTTTACATCGGTTTTAGGACTGAAATTTAAATCTTTTATATTTTTATATGTTGTTAATATTAAATCTTCTATATAGTCCATATCCTCTTTTATTAAAGTAAGTTCGGGAGTCTTATTATCCTCAACATATATAATCCCTGCTTTTGAAACTTTTCTGTCCGGATATTTCTTTTCATAGGCATATTTGTAAAAACATAATTGGTTGTAGTATTCTTCACAAGCTCCGCCTTTACGCATTTGATTTGCACTTGTATATTCGCTTGTTTTATAGTCATATAAACCAAATGTTCCGTCGGAGAATTTCTCTATTCTGTCTATTTTCCCTTTTAATTTTTCCGTGCCTATTTCTACACCTTCAAATGTTTCTTCAATCCCATATACCGTATTAATAGGAACTTCAATAAAATGAGTATAATATTCATCAAGAAACTTTATACCTCTTTTGTGAAAATTTTCTTTTGTTTCTTTATCTTTAAATGTGTTGAGGTTCATTTCTTTTTCAAAAATCTTAAGTGCTTCTTCTTTAGTATAATATCCTTCATTGTTCATAGCCTTTTTTGCCGACAACTCTAAAATAGTGTGAATTATACTTCCGTAATTGGCACTGTCCCAATTGGCTTCAGATATATCAATATTAAGTATATTATTATAGAAAAAAGCTCTCGGACATTTATTATAGCTGTTCATGGAAGAAGGGCTTAAAACAAATGTTTTCAATTTCTCTCTTACCTGATTTTCAAAAACTTTTCTATGGTCTATAGTCTCTCTTGATATTGATTTATATATTTCTTTAATCAGGTCATCATCTTTATATTCAAGCTTTAATTTCTCAAAATCAAAATCATTTACCACGTTTAAGTATTTTGTTACAGCTCTGGTCTTTCTGTCTACGTTATCCGAATGCGACAAAACTAATCCGTATTTAGAACGTGTTATTCCGACAAACAATTTTTTTAATAATTCGGAATCTTTCTTTATTTCAGCTGTTTCTTCATCTTCAACAGGTTCCGTTATCATTTTATATTCACCCGGCATTGTAAATTTTTCCCAATTGTTTTCCAATAAATCAGGTAAATATACCCATTCAAACTCCCTGCCTTTTGAACCGTGGTATGTTACTAATTGAACGGCATTTTGTACTACCGTATTCTTATCGGTTACTATTTCTATTTCATTTGTTCTTGCATATTCAAGCCTGTTTACAAAATCATTTAATGAGGCGCTTTTATCTAAACGCATTAAATCACCTGCTTCATCAATGATTTTTTTAATACCTAAAATATTTTCAAGCTTATTTGTTTCGCAAGAAAAAAAGAAATCAACAATTTTAGTCCTGTTTAATATCTCTATAACAGTATCTCTAAGATTATTTGAAGCTGAGTATTTCAACAAATATTCGTATGTTGATACAAATTCTTGAATTTTTCCTGCGTCAGTCCAATTTTTTAACTTCTTCATATTTGCTATAAAGTCATTATTATCCGTAAATTCTCTTTTATATTCGTTGAATAAAACATTGTAATCATTTAAGTTTATACAAAACGGTTCTGCCAATAGAAGTCCGAATAACTTATCGGAATCTTTTATTCTGTTATTTAAGGCTTTTAAATAAAAATATGTACAGATAACCGAACGAATTTTAAATATATCATGTCCTTCATTTAACTGACAGGGGATATTTTTAGACTTAAGTCGTTCTTCAAATTCTTTTAATTCATCCTTTTTTGTTGATATAACGGCAATCTCGGAAAGTTTCTTTTCCTGAGTATCTTTATCAACAGGGCAATTTGATGAATTTATAAGATTTACAATATCTTCAACAATATAATTATATTCTTGAACCAATTCTCCAAACTGCCATCTTTTTATTTTTTGTTCTTTCTTGATTACGTCAGGATTTACAGCTTTAAGCTTTTTTTCAATTTCATACGATTTAAATAACCTGTTATTTTCAAGCCTTGTAGAATCTTGTGTTACAATCTTATAGCTTAAATCTAAAATATTTTGGGCGGAACGGTTATTCTCCGTTAAACATATTACTTCAGTATCAGGATATTTTTTTAAGAAATTATCCGCATTTTCTATATTTGCCCCTTGAAATCCGTATATTATCTGGTCATCATCACCTACTACAAAGATATTTTTTGCCTCATTTGCTTCTATCAGGTTAAATAATATAGAGTTCTGTAAATCATTTGTATCTTGATATTCATCTACAATAAAATATTTATATTTGTTTGAAACCTCATTAAGAAATGTTTTATCTTCTTCAAATTTGTCTATTACAAGATTAATCATATCCTGAAAATCAATAAGATTATGCTCAATCATTTTTCGTGTGTATATTTCATAAATATTCCAAAGCTCTTTTGCTTTTTCTATCTTGATTTCAATCTCTTCAATTTTATCAAGCTTGCCTTTATACCTTGTGGAACCTTTTTGCTTGAGTTCTTCAATCTCCGCTTCTAAAATTCTTTTGCTCGGCAATAATTTAGGATTAGTTTTAATATAATTTAAATAATCTTCTTTTGAAATTCTTAAAGCTTTTAATTTTGAAATACAATTTTTAAAAGTTTTTATATGAAAATATTTACCGCCCCTTGGAGCAATAAATTGTTCTATATTAGCTTCATCAATTGTTTCAACTAAAAGCTCCCTTTCTAAGGTTGAATTAATTAAAGAAACATCGGAAGCAATACCAAAATTATCAGGATACATCTTGATTATTTCATTACAAAATGAATGATAAGTATAAACATTAACAGATGAAGCAAGAATTCCTATTTCAGAATTTAAACGGGTTTTCATTTCGCTTGCGGCAGCGTCTGAAAAAGTTAAACATAAAATATTAGAAGGATTTATACCTCTGTTCAGCATAGAAGCAACTCTTTTTGTTACGGTAAAAGTTTTTCCCGTTCCGGGGCCGGCTAAAACCATTATTTTTCCGTCGATTTTATCAATACATTTTTGCTGTTTCTCATTAGGTATTTTTACTTTTTCTGCTTCATTTAACATATTTTATCCTCTTTCTTTGAACTCATATATATATCATAAATTTAAAATTAATTTAAAGTCAAAATGGTAAAAATTATTATAATTGTATTTTAAAAGAACGATACGTCATAAACGGACAAATAGAAATATCGATTATATGTACTATTCATAATAATAAAAAAAAATATTATTATATAAAAAAATGGAGTGTGAAATATGATTTTAACAAATATTGAATCGGTTCCCGGAATGAGAATAAAAGCACAATGCGGTTTAGTATCCGGAAGCACGGTTAGAGCAAAAAATGCTGTATTGGATTTGGGTGCGGGCTTAAAGAATCTTGTCGGCGGAGAATTGAAAAGTTATACCGACTTACTGACAGAAGCAAGAACAGATGCATTAAACAGAATGGTAGAACAGGCTAAAAAATTGAAAGCCAATGCCGTAATTAATGTGAGATTTGCAACCTCTGCCATAACATCAGGTGCAGCTGAAGTGTACGCATACGGTACTGCTGTAGAAGTTGAAAAAATAGAAGGCTGACTTGATGGCTGATTTAATTGGATTAATATTAATATTATGTATTACCTATTTCTCGGGAAGTATAATTGAAAAACAACACTTTAAA
>CANROV010000136.1 GCA_947632315.1 Candidatus Gastranaerophilales bacterium | reverse complement strand
TCACAAGATATAAAAGTTTTTCCGTTTTCTATTGCGGTAACTGTTTGAGCCTGTATCCCGATAATTTCAGCCAGTTTTTCCTGTGTAAGTCCTTTTTGAAGCCTTAAATCTCTAACATTATTACCAAAATTTATTTTAATTTCTGTTTCACTACTCATATAAATATGATATGTTCTTTTTTTACAGTTTCCATCTGATTAAAACAAAGAAAAATATGTTTTAAATAATAGTTAATTGTTTTTAAACAAATATTTGTATACTTTAAACATAGAAAGATAAAAAATGAAAACCATAAAACTAAATACCGAGCAAATAGTTAATCTTATTGAAAATCAAAGAGTTTTATTATCTCGCAATAAGGTTGTTGAGCTTTTGGATGATGAAATTGTTTATAACAATAAAGGGCAAATATCAAAACTCAAAGAACTTAATCTTAAATTCTCTGAGCCTGAAGATGATAACCCTTTTTTAAAGAAATTACTTTGCGATTACTTTAACTGCGAGCCTTTTGAAATTATATGCACTGAAATTTCAATCCAAGACCAGCAAGCTACTTTTAGAGTCAGATTTACTCCTGAAAAAGAAATGGGGCTTATTGTTGATACAAGTAGTCAGGCAGAATTGAATACTATAAGCATGACAGATGATGATGAAGATGTTCAAAAATTGATTTCTAAAAATCAAATAGGACTATATCACAGATTAAGCTCCTCCGAATACTTTTTCAGATGGGATGATTTTTACTATACTTAAATAAATAAATAAAAAAATAAAGGAAAAAACCATATACGGAATTTCATGAATTTTCATGTAATAATTAGTTTATGAATGTTTTGATACCGGAAGAATTACAAATACAAAAGCCCGACCGTAAACTTTTGAAAATAATAAACAATAAAAAATTTAAGGATAAAATTCTTTTTCAATTAAATTCAGATTTTCATAATATTAAAGTTGTAGAAAATGAAATAGGCCGTTTTTTGCACTATAAAGATACATATCAGGCAGGTTTTATTAATACCGATTTTTACAAAGGTAATCTGCCATATATAAATTACTTTTTAATTTCATATCTTTTAAAACCGAAAGCGCAAAAAATCCTGATTATCGGTATGGGGTCGGGAAAATTAATTAACGATTTAGAATTCCTTTTTGACAGTTTAAAAATTATTGATACAGTTGATTTAGAAGAAAATATAACCTATATAGCGGAAAATTATTTTAACTTTAAAACCTCAGAAAAATTTAATTTTATTTTACAAGACGGAATAACATATTTAATGAACTGCCGTAAAAAATACGACATAATAATAGCTGATATTGCTAATAATGACGGCATTGATTTAAGATTTCTATCGGATGATTATTTTTCAGCCGTAAAAAAATGCCTGAAAAAAGACGGAATATTTGTATCTAACATGTGTGCCAGCCCCGATTTTGATAATGAAAAAAATATATTCATTAAAAGATACTTTCCTATATACAAAAAATATTTCAATAATAATTTGATTTTTAAAGGAAATTATTCTGATAAAGTATATTACAAGTCATTTTTTAATCTTGATACAAGAGTAATAGATATAACAAACGTAATAATATTTTCATCAGAGAAACATTTAAAAATAGAAACAAATCCTAATGCCGTTTCAAATATTTCCAAACTTAATATTAATATTGAAAATTATTTAAATGATATTCAAAATATAAAATATTAATTTTTTGTTTATTTTTTCAAAGAAATTGAAAAAGGATGTTATAAAAAATATAGAGAAAAAATAAATAAAGAAATGGAGATAAAAAATATGGCAAAAACAATCGGTATTGACTTAGGTACAACAAATTCAGTTGTAGCAGTCATGGAAGGCGGTAAACCTACCGTTATAGCAAACGCAGAAGGTTCAAGAACAACTCCTTCAATCGTAGGCTTTTCTAAAACAGGAGAAAAATTAGTTGGGCAATTGGCTAAACGTCAAGCAATTTTAAACCCTGATAAAACAGTTATTTCAATAAAACGTCATATGGGTGAAGATTACAAAAAGAATATTGACGGAAAAGATTATAATCCGCAAGAAATTTCTGCAATGATTTTAAGGAAATTAGCAGATGACGCTTCTAATTACTTAGGCGAAAAAGTCACATCCGCAGTTATAACAGTACCTGCATATTTTAATGACGCACAAAGACAAGCAACAAAAGACGCAGGTAAGATAGCAGGTTTAGATGTGCTACGTATAGTAAACGAACCTACGGCAGCTGCTTTAGCTTACGGTCTTGAAAAAGAAAAAAGCGAAAAAGTATTGGTATTTGACTTAGGTGGTGGTACATTCGATGTATCAGTTCTTGAAATCGGCGACGGAGTTCACGAAGTTCTTTCTACTTCAGGTGATACTCACTTAGGCGGTGATGATTTCGACCAAAAGATTATGAATTGGTTAGTTGAAGAATTTAAGAAACAAGAAGGTATTGATTTAAGCAACGATAAACAAGCTATGCAGAGATTAAAAGAAGCTGCTGAAAAAGCAAAATGCGAATTATCATCAGTTGTAGAAACAACAATCAATCTTCCGTTTATCACAGCTGACGCAAACGGCCCAAAACACTTGGATATGAGTTTAACCAGAGCTAAATTTGAAGAAACCGGTAGCTGACGCTCTTCAAGAAGCAGGTTTATCAAAAGGCGAAATAAATGAAGTTGTATTAGTAGGCGGTTCAACACGTATTCCTGCCGTACAAGCATTAGTAAAAGAATACACAGGGAAAGAACCGAACCAATCAGTAAACCCTGATGAAGTAGTTGCAGTTGGTGCTGCAGTTCAAGCCGGAGTTCTTGCCGGTGAAGTTAAAGACATCGTTTTACTTGATGTTACTCCTTTAACATTAGGTATAGAAACTTTAGGCGGTGTTTTAACTCCGTTAGTTCCAAGGAACACAACAATTCCTGTATCAAAATCACAAGTATTCTCAACGGCAGAAAATAATCAAACAGCAGTTGATATTCACGTTCTACAAGGTGAAAGACCAATGGCTAAAGATAACAAATCTTTAGGTATGTTTAGACTTGAAGGTATCGCACCTGCGATGAGAGGAATTCCTCAAATCGAAGTTACTTTTGATATTGATGCTAACGGTATTGTAAATGTTTCTGCAAAAGATAAAGCTACAAATAAAGAACAAAAAATTACTATTACAAATTCTTCTAACTTATCAGAAGCTGATATAGACAGAATGGTTAAAGAAGCAGAAGCTAATGCGGAACAAGATAAAAAACATAAAGAAGAAGCTGAAATTAAAAATAATGCAAACAGTTTATTAAGTTCAGCAGAAAGAATAGTAAAAGACTTTGAAGGTAAAATTGCCGATACAGACAAAACCAAACTTGAAGAACAGAAAAAAGCGCTTGAAAATGCTTTAAAAGAGAATAAATCTTCGGATGAAATTAAGAAATTATCGGAAGACTTGCAGCAAACAATGTTTGCTATATCACAAGCAGCATATTCTCAAGTTCAACAAGAAGGACAAAGTGCAAATTCAGAAAGCGCACAGAGTGAAAATACAACATCAAACAAAAAAGATGATGATGTAATTGACGCTGAATACACAAAAGAATAGCGAATTTTGCGAAAGAGTGACAGCCCCGATAGAAAGCAAAATTTAAGACGCGAATTTTGCGAAAGGTGAAGCCCGATGATGTGAGGGGCGAAACGACGACAGGCTCAGCCGAAGGAGTGACAGCCCCGATAGAAAACAGAGTCAAAGACAAAATAAAAAAGAGGTTAGATAAACTAACCTCTTTTTTGTATTATAAAAATTCTCATACTTTCTTAAAATTTTATTATAATATTATAATATAACAGCAAAAAAGGGCCTTTCATGAAAGTTTCAAATAATACTTGCAAAATTATAAAATTATGTAATATATCCCTAAGTCTTGTTATTATTTTATTTTTATATTTTTCAATAGTAAATTTATTAAAATACTCATTTATGTTTGTTGATGATGTAAATTTAAGTTGGTTTTATTCATTAAAAAGTATTTTTATCAACAGCGAATACTCCAATGGATTAATAATTCCTTCTGTTTTAGAAAAATTATTGGGAACATATATTCCATATAATATATTTAAAATTCATCCAAGTGATTTTAAATCAGAATATTTTTCATATATTGAAGCCATTCTCCTTATTATTTTTTGCATTATTCCAATAAAAATAATGTTCTTAAATAAACATGAAAATATAATAAATAAATTTCCAATAATAATTTATTTATTTATAATAACTTTTTATTTTTATTCACTACAAGAACCAATGTTAATGATATATACATATGACGGACTATTTAGATTAAATATGCCAATTTTTTTATTTCTTATATTATTTTATAATTTAATCAAAATAAGTAATAAAGTAACTTTAAAAGATTACATAATTATATCATTTTTAGCCTTACTTTCATGTATATCAAATGAACCAATATGTATAATGACTTTTTTTGGAACATTTATTTATATACTTTTATCATTATTAAACAAAATATCGAATAAAAAAATATATTATTTATTGACAACGCTAATCTTCAGTATAATCGGAGTAATATTGCTAATAAAAACGGGAGCATTTACCAGAAAAACACCTGATTTAGAATTAAATTTAAACTATTTTAAAAGCATATTACATTCATTACCTTTTTTTACAAAGGAATATATAAAACATATTATTTTAAAACATTTTATAGGATACATAATATTAATTTTTCAAATACTAATTTTATTTATTAAAACAAAAGAAAGAGACAGTATAAATATTGTATTAAGCTATTTATCAGGCATATTGATATTCTTCTTTTCATTAATAGGATTAGGACAATATGGATATAGTAATGTTGAAAACACATTTTGGATAATACATCCGGATATAAAGACTATATATGATATGATTTTATTATCATTTAATTTATATTTATTCAGTGTAATAATAAAGAATAACATTTTCAAAGACTATATTTATAATATAGTTCTTATTATTTTAACCATAACATCCGGATTTTTTATATATAAAAATACAATATATTATAACGACATTACACAAAACTTTTTAAAACAAATGAAACAAACACATTATCAAACAGAAAAAATAATAAGACTTGCAAATTTAAAAAAGAAAACTATATACATTGACTGTGAATTATACAACAATAATTATAACTGGGCTCTTTTTTATAATGCAGAAGATAGACAAAAAAATATTATATATCCTAACAATTTATATATAAGATTTTTAAATTCTTTTAACGGAAACATAACGCAAAAAGTTATATACGTAGATAAAGAAACAGCAGATAAAGAATTCAAAGCAAACGGTGGAATATTAACAAACAAAGAATTAGAAGATATAAAATTCAGCCGATTACTGAATAATGATTTTATATTAAATAAAAACTAATTGATT
>CANROV010000135.1 GCA_947632315.1 Candidatus Gastranaerophilales bacterium | reverse complement strand
CGGTAGCTTTTGCGCTACCTACCTCTCGTCGAACGTGACATTTAGTCACCTTCTCCTCGGCAGAGTGCCACAAGCCCATGATTTTTTATGAAGGACTTATGCCGCGGTAGCTTTTGCGCTACCTACCTCTCGTCGAACGTGACATTTAGTCACCTTCTCCTCGGCAGAGTGCCACAAGCCCATGATTTTTTATGAAGGACTTATGCCGCGGTAGCTTTTGCGCTACCTACCTCTCGTCGAACGTGACATTTAGTCACCTTCTCCTCGGCAGAGTGCCACAAGCCCTTCTGTCTTTATAAGATTATCATTAACATTTTAACCAGTCAAGTATTATTTTATGTCCATTCATTAATTTCTCTTTTTGATAATCCCCATTTTTGATTATATTCCCGCTCTTTAACATTACAATATCTGCAAAATGGTATCGGATTTTTTAAATATTCTCTTATATCGTTTTTTTTTGCCTTATATATATTAATATAATCTTTTTTGTCTATTTCCATATTAGTTCCGAAATATTCATTAAAATGTCTTGAAGCCGGACATATTGTACATTTATATAATTTCCCATTTTCTAACTGTCTATATATATTTCCATTATAACAATTATTGCATGAGTCATTTTCATTTTGTGTGCCATTAATGTCATATTTCGCCTTTATGATAACTTTTTCTTTTTTTCCTGTTTCGCCTTCATATTCCCAATGAACATTGTTTTCTGCAGCTTTTTTCACAATTAAATTATAATCGATTTTTAATCTATAATTTGTAATTAATAATGTTATTGAATTTCTAGATAGGTCTTTCCAGAATGAATCTTTCATTTTATTAAGTAAAATTCCATTTGTATAAATATAAATTTTTATAGGCCTTGGAAGTTGTTTTCTCGCAATTTCTAAAAATTCTGATATTTTAGGGTGAAGTAAAGGCTCACCTCCCATTATTGCAATACTACCTATCTCATCAAACAGCTTTTGCATTTGTTTTATATCTTTTTCAAATATTTTTATATCAACAAATTCTTTTTTAGCTAATGGTGCACAATGATCGCAACTTCTGCAATTTAAGTTACAATGATGTACAATTTCGTATAAAAAATAACCTAAAAATAATTTTTCTTTATTCTTAAAAAGCTGCATACACTAATTCTTTCGATATTCTTTCAGTAATGCTGCTCCGATTATTCCGGAGAAATCCCCTAACATCGCCTTTTTAAATTTTATTGCCAAAGCCGGAGTCGGTAGTGCTTTTATTTTTGCTAATTCTGTTGTACGCTCATAAAAATAATCAATGGCATTCATTAATCCGCCTCCGAGTATTATTAATGACGGATTATAAAAATTAATTACACTTGCTATTCCTGATGATAAATATTCTGCTGATTCATTTATTATCTGGGTAACTAATTCATCTTTGTTATCTAATGATTTTTTTATCATGCTCGTTTTTATGGGCTTATCTTCAGTTAAATAATTTTCTATATCAGAATGGCGTCCTTTTTTTAAAGCACCTATAATTCTCTTTTCTATTGCTAAACGTGAAGCATAAGCTTCTAAACATCCGCAGCCTCCGCATCCGCAAGAACGGCCTCCTAAATCTACTATTATATGACCTATTTCACCTGCCGTACCTGTTGTGCCGTAGCGTAATCTTCCTTCTTGTACTATCCCTGAGCCAATCCCCGTACCTACAAAAATGCAAACATAGTCCTTTTCACTTTTACCTGAGCCGAAATACATTTCACCTATCGTTGCAATTTCTACATCATTTCCTAAATAAACCTTTTTATTAAACTCCCTTTCCAGTATTTTCTTTATTTCAACATTCTCTAAGTCAATATTAGGTGCATTTATAATAATACCTTTTTCTCTGTCTATCTGACCTGCCGCACCTATACCGATTTCTTCTATATCGTTAAGAGTTTTACCATTTTCTTCTAATACATTTTTTATGGTATTAATAATTTTTTGTATTATCTTTTCTTGCCCTTTATCCTTTTTTGTTTTCTTCTTTATATATGTTTCAACCTCACCGGTATCTTTGTTAATAATGCCTGTTAATATTTTTGTTCCGCCTAAGTCTATACCTATTGAATATCTGCTCATTTATTTTTCCTTCTAACCTTTTAATTATATCATTTTTTAAAATTTATTTAAATAAAATTAATTTATAGGTTTAAAAGTTGCCCTAAATAGGGTATAATATCTAAGTACATATTTATGGAGGCAAATAAATGCGCATTACAGTTAAAGGGCGTAACATCGAAATTACCGATGCTATTAAGTCTTATGCAGAAGAAAAAATCGGTAAAGTTATTAATCATTATGATCAAATTCAATCAATTGATGTTGTATTGAATGTAATCAAAAATCCTTCGGTTTCTCAAAGTCATACTGCAGAGGTTATCTGTAAGTTCTTGTCAGGCTCGGTTCAAGCTGAGGAAAGTGCTGAATCTATGTATGCAAGTATTGATTTGGTTGCTGATAAAATTTTAAGACAAGTCAAAAAATTTAAAGAAAAACAAATTTCTTCTTCTAAGTCAGCTTCTATAAGAACTGATTCACCTATACAAAACGAAGAAGAAACTATAAAAGAATAACATATATTTTAGTTTAAATTGAATTTAAAAAAGCCCCGAATAGGGCTTTTTTAAATTTTTAATTTATGTTTTGTATATTCTGTTAAACCTCCGGAATTTATTAGCTCTTGAATTTCTTCCGGAAATTTTTCACATTGGTATTCTTTTCCCGTAGTTAAATTTTTTACTTTTCCAGTAGTTAAATCAAAAGCTATTTCATCATTTTTACTGCATTCATCGGGAAGAGTTTTATTTTCTAAGATAGCTAATCCTATATTTATGGCGTTGCGATAAAATATTCTTGCAAAGCTTTTTGCAATAACTAAACTTATTCCTGAAGCTTTTATTGCAATCGGAGCATGTTCTCTTGATGAACCGCAGCCAAAATTTTCTCCTGCAACTATTATATCGGTTTCTTTTACTTCTTTTGCAAAATCTTTGTCTATGTCTTCCATACAATGTTTTGCTAATTCTTCTTTACCTGCGGTATTTAAATACCTGGCAGGTATTATAACATCTGTATCAACGTTATCAGAATATTTCCAAACTTTCCCTTTTTTCATTTTTCTTCTTTACATCCTTAGTTATGTGTATTATACTAATATTATACATTACATGATTGAAATGTTAATAGCAGCGAACAAAAGGAGATTTAAATGATGGAAATGATAGGTGAAACAGCAGGACAAATTTGGAACTATTTAAACGAAAATGGTGAAACTTCCATTTCAAAAATGAAAAAAGATTTAGATTTAAAAGCTAACTTTGCTGAATTAGGCCTTGGCTGGCTTGCAAGAGAAGGTAAAGTTGAAATGTCTAAAAAAGGTGCTTCTACCAACGTTAAATTAGTTTAATTTTAATTATTTTGATAAAAAAGTTCCGGAGGTTATTCCGGACTTTTTTTATTGTTTTTTTTTTGCAATAATAGTCATATTAGATTGTCCGAGAAAAATTTATCGGGTAGAGATTAATATGGCTGTTGTCCTTATCCGAAACTTGGATTAATAAGCTTATAAGTTGCAGATTTTGGACAATAGATTAGATAGGTGAAATATAATGGAAACAATAAAAATTAAAGAAGAATTTTTAAACCAAGCATCAATTTTAGCACGGGGTGCTGAGGTATTACCGGGCGGTATTGAAGAATTAGCTTTAAAACTTCAAAAATCAAAAGAAGAAAACAGACCGCTTCGTATAAAATTAGGAATGGATCCTTCAAGACCTGATTTACATTTGGGGCATACTGTAGTACTAAGAAAAATTAAGCAATTTCAAGACTTAGGTCATCAAATAATATTAATTGTGGGTGCGGGAACTGCTATGATTGGTGATCCTTCGGGGAAATCTACCACAAGGCCGAGCCTGACCAAAGAGCAGGTTGAAGAAAATGCAAAGACATATTTTGACCAGATATCAAAAGTTATTGATGTTAATAAAGCGGAAATTAGAAATAATTCTGATTGGCTGTTTAACTTAAATTTTGTTGATATGTTAAAGTTAGCTTCCAAAGTTACAGTCGCTCAATTAATGACAAGAGATGATTTTGCAAAAAGATATGCTGAAAATAGACCTATATCAGTTCATGAATTTTTCTATCCGTTAATGCAGGCTTATGATTCGGTTATAGTTGATGCTGATATTGAGCTTGGCGGTACTGACCAACGCTTTAATAATTTACTTGGACGTGAAATTCAGAGTGCATACGGAAAAGAAAATCCTCAAATGGTCATGTTACTTCCTCTGCTTGAAGGTACTGACGGTATTGTAAAAATGTCAAAGTCTTTCCCGCAACATTGTATTAGCCTTACTGATTCTCCAAAAGATATGTATGGCAAGCTAATGTCTATATCGGATAATTTAATTGTTAAATACTTTGCACTTTTGACTGACATACCTAATAAAGATTTACAACAGATTGAAGAACAGCTTAAAACACAAAATCCGAGAGATATAAAAATGAAGCTGGCATATATGATGCTCAGGAAGGTTTTGTAAAGGTTGTACAAAATAAAGAAATACCTGACGATATTCCGGAAGTAAAAGTAGTTAATGATATTACTTTGATTGATTTTATTTCAAATTTTGATAAATCATTATCAAGGGGAGAAATAAAAAGACTTGCTCAAGCAGGGGCTGTAAAAGTTAATTCTGAGAAACAGGCTAACCCCAATTTCGTAATTACAAATTCTATGCTTCCTGTTACTGTTCAATATGGAAAAAGAAAATATATAAAAGGCGTATAATTAATGAGATTAATAAAAAAGGTATTTTCTCAAATATCGGAAGATATAAAAACAATATATGAGAAAGATCCCGCAGCAGAAAATATTTTAGAAGTATTATTTTGCTATCCCGGGCTTCATGCTCTTATTATGCATAGAATAGCTCATAAATTAAATTATTGGAAATTACCTTTAATTCCCAGATTAATTTCTCAGTTTTCAAGATTTTTAACGGGAATAGAAATACATCCGGCTGCAAGAATCGGAAGGCGTTTTTTTATAGACCATGGTATGGGCGTTGTTATCGGAGCTACTACTATTATTGGCGATGATGTGCTTTTATATCAAGGTGTTACTTTAGGTGGTACAGGGAATGAGCATGGAAAAAGACATCCCACTTTGGGTAATAATATTGTTGTAGGTTCAGGAGCTAAAATCCTCGGAAATATTGAAATTGGCTCTAATTCAAGAATTGGTGCAGGATCCGTTGTCGTTGATAATGTGCCTGAAAATTCAACTGTGGTAGGAGTCCCCGGACGAATTGTCAAACAAAAACTTTTAATACAAGGTCAATTAATGCATAACAGAATCCCTGACCCTGTTACATGCCAGTTAAACAGATTAAAATATGAAATTCAAGATTTAAAAGAACAAATAGAAGAACTAAAAAAGGCGGATAACTAATCCGCCTTT
>CANROV010000134.1 GCA_947632315.1 Candidatus Gastranaerophilales bacterium | reverse complement strand
TGCCGTTAAAGGTAATGTAATAGATATGGCAGTGGGTATAATTATAGGTGGTGCATTTTCGCCTATTGTTAATTCTTTGGTAAAAGATATTATTATGCCTCCGATTGGTTTCGTAATGGGAAATGTCGATTTCTCTAATTTGTATTTGGCAATAACTCCTCAAGCACAGCATTTTAATTCGCTTAAAGAAGCTCAGGAAGCAGGTGTTGTTACAATTAATTACGGTTTGTTTATTAATACTTTAATAAGCTTTTTAATTGTTTCTTTTTCTGTATTCCTTTTAATTAAATTTATAAATAAATTAAAATGTGAAAAGAAAGAAGCTGCTGAAGAAAATACTGAAGCAACAACAAAGGAATGCCCTTATTGCTATTCAGTAATAGATAAACGAGCAAAAAAATGCCCTCATTGTGCGTCTGAACTTCAATAAAATTAAGTATTTAATATATAAAGGGATTAAATAATGAAATTTAAAAATTATTTTATTTATATGTTAGTGTTTTGTTTTGGTATTGCCTGCATTATGTTATCGGGATTTATGTTTTTTAAAAAGCAATCTGTAAAAAATATTAATAATCAGCAGAATACAAGTTATTCAACGCTTCAAAATAAATTATGGTGTGTAACATTCCAGCTTGTATGGAATGACTTTATGGATAAATATACAAATTCAAAACCCGTAAAATTTGAAGGCGGAAATCCTCCTATTGCGGATGAATTAAATAAAAGACTTTACACGTCTGATGTTTTATCAGAAAAGTCATATTATAAAACACAGGGTGAAATTTCAAAACATTTAAAAAAAGAGATTGAAGAAGGTATATACAAAAAATTTAAAGAAAAAAGCGATATTCTTGATTTAATTAATTGGAACGCTAAAAATTCATATTTGTTTTATGTAATGCTAAAAAAAGATTTTACTTTCATAAAGCCGTTTATAATCCTTCCGGCAGGTGCTTTTAATTCTTCAAAAGAAAACGTAAAATACTTTGGAGTTGATGAACATTCGACTAAAGATATAAAAAATACCGTTGATGTGCTATTTTATAATTCTGAAAATGATTTTGCAGTTAAACTTCTGACAAAAGAAAATGAAGATGTAATTTTGTACAGAACGGATAAAGAAGATACTTTTGAAAATTTGTATAATGTTATTGCGAAAACAAAGAACAAGGAAAAAATGAATAAAAAAGATACATTAAAAGTTCCTAATATTACCGTAGATGAATTAATTTCTTATAATGAGCTTTGCAATAAAAGAATAGAAGGAACAAATAAAGTAATAACAAATGCACTTCAAACAATAAAATTTAAAATGGATAATAAAGGCGGAAGTATAAAAAGCGAAGCTGCTTTAGGCTTAATGAGAGCTTCTCTGCCAATTGCCGAAGAAAAACAGCGTCATTATAATTTTGATAAAAGATTTGTATTATTCTTAAAAGAAAAAGGCAAGGATAAACCTTATTATTCAATGATTATTGATGATACTACATATTTGGTAAAAGAATAAAATGTTAAAAAGAATACTTTTTTTATCATTAACAATATATCTTTTTGCATTAACCGTAGAAGCGAAAGTATATGATATGTCAGTGCCGTTAGAGGGAAAATCTATTGCAAATGATGCGCTTCAATCAAAAGTTTTGTTTGATGTATATAAAATAACGGCAGAATTAAATCCTGTATGCTTTGACCAAAAGGTTACAGATACTCAGATAATTCATTTACCTTATGATGTTAAAAAAAAGAATAATAAATATGTGGCAGGATACTGGAAAGAACTATGGACTGTTCAATATTGCTCACAAAAGGTTCAATTGCCAATAACGTTTACGATACATAAAAATAAAACAACTTATTTTATTGATAAAAGTTTAATACTTCAATAAATATGTAAAAATGGCGGATATATTTCTACTCCTAAGATGAGAAATTAAAGTAAAAAGGAGGAAGAAATGCCTGAATTTTCACAACCGTTTTACGGAAATAAATTTCCGAGAAATTTAGATAACCGAGAATTAATACGAGCAATTAGATTTAGTATTGCTTCTGAATTTGAGGCAATACAGCTTTATGAACAACTTAGCGACTCAACTGATAATAATGAGGCGAAAAAATTACTTGAAGAAATAGCGGGAGATGAAAAAGAACACGTTGGTAATTTTTTATATCTTTTAAACCTTCTTGCGCCTGATGAGGGAAATTATTATCACGAAGGTAAAGAAGAAGCTAAAGATGTTATTGGAAAATAACATTGGTCAATAAAAGAAAAAAGGACTGTAATTATAAACTGCAGTTCTTTTTTCTATTCAATAAAACCAACCCGATTTCTGCCGTTTTCTTTTGCATTATAAAGACACTTATCAGCGTATTCTATCAGAGCAGTTGGCGTATTAGCATTAACAGGATATGTTGCAACACCGAGACTTATTGTAATATTAACGGATAAGTCAGGATTTAATTCGTATTCACGAGAAGAAATTGTATTACATATATTGTTTGCAATACGGACAGCAGTATCTCTGTTTGTATTGTTAAGAATAATAGTCATTTCTTCTCCTCCGTACCTGCACACAAAATCTTCATTTCTGACGCAGGATTTAAGAGTTTTTGCTACGTGCTTCAATACGGCATCACCTGCTTGGTGTCCGTATTTATCATTAAATTTTTTAAAGAAATCTATATCAATAATAATAAGTGAAAATGGAATTTTTGTTTTATCTGATTTTTTTATATTTAATCTTAATTGTTCCTGAAAAAATCTGTGATTATATAATTCAGTGAGACCGTCAGTTGTTGCAAGTTTATAAGTATATTCAAAATCTCTGGATTTTAGCAGATATTTTATTAAAAAAGAGCAAACAAATGCAAAAATGGAAACGGCAACAGGAATTATAATCCATACCCAAACGTTATATTTTGTCATAACGTATGTGGAAAAATACAGATAAAGCCCTGTGAAAAGAATAAAAAAGCAGACTGAGATATAAACTGATCTTATTTTAAAAACGGTAAAAACAGCCATTAAAGTCAGTACAACCGTAATAATTATATTGTAAGGAACAGAAGCTTTATGAATTAAGTTATTATCGAGAATATTATTTAATAATGTAGCGTGAATTTCAACTCCCGGCAGATATTTACTTGTAGGAACAGTTTTAATATCCGATAATGAAAAAACATTTGTTCCTATATATACAAATTTATTATTAAAAAAGTTATCCGGCAGTAAAGGTTTAAGTCCTTGTTCTTTTGCCTGCATAGATTTTAAAACTTTCCAAAAAGATACATATTGAAAAGTTTTATCTGATTCAACTCCTGTTTCTCCATACCAATTAAGAATAACTTGAGCATCATTAGTTAATGGAATTTTTCTGTTCCCTAATATAAGATTATTATTTGAATCAACAACCAATTCTTTTATATTAGCATTTTCATATTTATTAAGATAATCAATAGCAAGTTTTATTGTCATATATAAATAATAATTATCTTCATATTCGTTGTAATTATCATTGTTAAATTTAGGGTAATTAATTATTGCGGGAATAGAACGGATAAAACCGTCATCTGACTTTGGGGTATTAATATGCCCTATATTTTCGGTAACTTGAATTAATTCATTCAGAATGGGCCTGCAGTTACTGAATCTTTCGGGTAAAATTTTATTTGAATTAAATTTAATATTTGATTTTAGTTTAGGGTCAAGAATCGGAGGTTTCCTTAATTCATAAGAATAATCATCAAAATTAATAGCTGTATAAGTATTATCTTTATATTTTTTAAAAGATTCAATTAATAAGTTATCACTGTTAGGAATTCTGTTTAAAGATTTAATGAACATAAAATCGAAAGCGACATACTTAGGTTTTTGCTCTTGAATAAAATTAAGAATTTGGGCGTGAACATTTCTGGGAATTGGCCAATCGCCGTATTCTTCAATTAAATATTCATAGGAAGGGTCATCAACAGTAACTATAACGATATCTTTATTAACGTGTTTGTCTTTTGCTATAATATTTTGTCTTATATCGAATGTTTTATTCTCAAGTATATTAATAATATTTTTTGTTTCTTCTTTAGGAAAGATAATAAATGTAAAAAAGATAAGTGCGAAAAGAATAAAAGCAGATAACAAATCAAGCCGGTGTCTGTATATAAAATTAAAAATATTCCTCATGTACTCTCCAACGGTATTATATTTTTAATTATTATACATTGTTTTAAATTCTTCAATATTTTTAAGAAAAAACTCTGAAATCTCTTTCAGTTCATCAGGATTAATTAAAAATTTTAATAAACAATTTTCATTCAGATTCATACAAAAAGTTTAGCATTTTGAATAAGTTATACATCGACTTATAGTATGAATAAATTAAATTTAAGTTACTGCAAATAAATTAGATTATGCATTCAAATTATTCAAAGCATAATAATCATACTAAATAATTATCGAAAAAGGTAATGAATAGCAGGGGTATAACATATCATAATTCAAAGATAGAAATAATAAAATCAAACAGATAATAAAGAAATGTTTGCCTGTAACATTTCGTATAAACAAGGAGGAAAAATGAGATTAAACAAAATGACACTTGCCGCCGTAGTAACCATCGGATTACTGGCAGGTACAAATGCAGGTTTTACACAAGAAACAGCAACTGAAACATCAAATGAGCTTTTGGCAGCGTGCCCTTTGTCTGGATGTTCTTCTCCTGTGACACCGCAAACAGCAACTTGTCCTAAATGTCATAATGATATAGATAGCTGCACTTGTCATGAAAAAACGACTTGCAACCCGTGTGAAGAAAAGAAAAAGGATTGTGACAGCTGTAGAAAAATAAGTGATGATTGTAATCCTTGTCCGCCGATAGCACAATGTCCAGTTCCGTCGGAACCGACATGTGCAGTATGTCCGCAGCCTACTGACGCAAAGAAATTCCAACAGCAGGTATACGCATATCCAAATGCTATATACGGCAATAATCAAGTAGTAGGTGAAAGAAATAACGGATTATATTTAGGTGATGATTCACTCCCCGGATTTTCCGGTGTTCCCGTAGCTTCAGATAATTATGCTTCAAAAAATTGCGGGTGCGGATGTGAAGATGGAAGTATGACCGGTGCTGCGGCTCCTATTCCGTGTTTGGATAATGCTCCGTATATGCACGGCATTCCTGTTGACAGAAATGCAAAAAACATAGACGGAATGGGATGTCCTGTTCAAATTCATACAAATACCAGTATGGATGTTATGAAAAAGACAATAGAACCGTTTGAATATTCATCATCTGCAACAGGTGGTGCTGCTCCTATCGTTAGTGCTTTTGAAGATGTGCCTGACGGATTTTGGGCAAGCTGTGATATTAACAAATTAACAGATAACAACATACTTGCAGGTTATCCTGACAGAACATTTAAACCCAACTTACCTGTATCAAGAGCTGAAATGGCTACTATGGTAGTTAAAGGTTTTAATCTTGATGATAACGTAACTTGTCCGAATAATATGTTCAGTGATGTACCTCAATCACACTGGGCTAATAAAACTATAGCAAAAGCAGTTTCTAACGGAATAATGGCAGGTTATCCGAATAATATGTTTAAAC
>CANROV010000133.1 GCA_947632315.1 Candidatus Gastranaerophilales bacterium | reverse complement strand
AGCAAAAATTCATTGGTATGCTTATTGCTGTTGCTGTTATATTTATGTATTATATTACAATACCGTTTTTTGATATGCTTGCGGAAAAAGCTGTTTTATCTCCTGCGATAACTTCTATGATTGCTCCTGTATTTTGTATTGCTTTAATAATAGTTTTGAAAAAACTCAAAGATTTATAGTATTAAATTGAGAGGAAGTATTTATGAAAAAAATTCTTTTTATTAATTTTTTAATTTTATTCTTATTTATGCTCTTTCAGCCTTTTGCTATTGCGAAAACAAAATTATATAACATTTCTCAGGATTCTCAAGGAATTTATGTTATTAAGATTGATACTGAAAAAGCAAAGAAAAATCTTGTTCCGTATATATCGGATGAACTGGAAACAAATTTGGATGTATATAATAAAACTAATGCAAAATTGGCAGTTAATGCAGGCTTCTTTGACCCTAAAAATAAAAAAACCGTTTCTTACGTTGTAATGGATTATAAAACGGTACTTGACCCTAATAATAATGAAAATTTAATTAACAATGAAGCTTTAAAGCCTTATATGAATAAAATTTTAAACAGGTCTGAATTTAGAATTTTAGAGGATGTTCAAGGAAAATTATATTATGATATTGCTAATCATAGTGACGAAATAAAAGAGGGATTTAAGCTGAAACATTCAATTCAGGCAGGTCCTATGTTAACTCCCGATTTGAAACTTGAGGAAGAATTTTTTATTGTTAAAAAAGACGGGAAAATTGTATCTGAATCTGCTTCTTGCCTTCATAAATATGCCAGAACTGCTGTTGGTATTAAAGAAAATAATGTTTATTTATTCATAGCTACAAATGAAAATCCAATGTCACTTGAAGAACTTTCTTTATTAACACAAAAATGGGGTATGGAAAAAGCTATGGCTTTTGACGGCGGAGGTTCTACCTCGTTTGATTCACCCGAACTGCATATTATTTCCGAAAAAGATAATCAGGCAAGAAAATTAAAATCTTTTTTAATTCTGCAAAATCAGAAAAAATTACATGATAAAAAAATTGTCCTCAATATTCATAATATAAAGTTGAAGAAGAAAAAATAAATTTATTAAAGCCCAAACTTAACGGATGTAAGTTTGGGCTTTAAAATTTTAATGCATTTTGATTAAACTAAAGATTTTAAATAATCAGAAATTGCAATAAGTCCTAATTTATAACTGAAAGTTCCAAATCCTGTAATTTGACCTATACAAGCAGGAGCGGTTAATGATGTTTTTCTGAAATCTTCTCTGGTGTGAATATTTGATATGTGTATTTCAACAGTTGGAATATTAACTGCAAGTATTGCATCACGAATGGCAACGCTGGTATGAGTATAGGCTGCGGGGTTGATAACTATTCCGTCAAAATTCCCTTTAGCCTCTTGTATTTTATTTACAAGCTCTCCTTCGATATTGGTTTGATAAAACTCTACATCCGCATTTATTTTTTGTGCTTCACTTTTAATAAATGTTTCTATGTCTTTTAAAGTAATAGTTCCATAAGTTTCCGGTTCTCTTGTGCCTAAAAGATTTAAATTAGGCCCGTTTAAAAATAATATTTTCATTTTATCCTCTTTTATATTTTTCAATTAATTCTTTTGTTTTTACTCTAACTTTTTCATCTTCCTCAATAATTGAATCTATATCGGCGTTAAAAACAGGTTTGTAATTGTCGAACATTTCTTTTGTTATATTATAAATATCTAAAAATTTAATTTTGTTTTCAAGAAATGCAAAAACAGCCTCTTCATTAGCTGCGTTTAAACATACGGTATAAGTTCCGCCCTTTTCCCCTGCTTCAAAAGCTAATTTTAAAGAAGGAAATTTTTCTAAGTCAGGTTCAAAAAATTCAAGTTTTCCTGCTTTAGTAAAGTCAAAACTTTCAGTTTCAATTCCTTCTGTCCTATCGGGATATGTAAGTGCATATTGAATAGGTATGTGCATACTTGGTATGCCTATTTGTGCAATAATACTTCCGTCTATATACTCGACAGCACTATGCACATAGCTTTGAGGATGTATTGTTACTTTTATTTTATCGTAATCAAAATTGAATAAATGATGAGCTTCAATAACTTCCAAGCCCTTATTCATTAATGTTGCGGAATCGACTGTTATTTTTTTACCCATATTCCATCTGGGATGAGATAAGGCACTTCTTAAATCCGCATTTTCCATTTCCTCTTTTGTTGATGTTCTGAATGGGCCGCCTGATGATGTTATAATTAAGTGTTTTACTTGTGTTCTGTTATTTAAACATTGGAATATTGCACTATGTTCGCTATCGACGGGTAAAATTTTAACGTTATTATCTTTTGCCGATTTCATTATTATATCGCCTGCCATTACCAATGTTTCTTTGTTTGCCAGAGCTATATCCTTTTTTGATTTAATTGCTTCAAACGTCGGTTTTAAACCTGTTTTCCCTGAAACGGCAACTAAAACCATTTCTATTTCTTCTGTTTTACATATTTCAATTAAACCTTCTTCTCCGTATAAACATTTTATATGAGGAAATCTGTCTTTAAGCACATCAGAGTCAAACTTTGTTTTTACTGAAATAATTTTGGGCTGATATTTTTCTATTTGTTTTGCTATTAAATTTACATTACTTCCTGCACTAAGGGCTGTTATTTCAAATCTGTCATTAAGTTTATCAATAACTTCTAATGCTTGAGTACCTATTGAACCTGTTGAACCAAGTATTGCTATTTTCTTTTTCATTTTAAACTCTTCCGTATATATCTTCTAAGCGTTCAATATCATTCTCATCAAGAATGTCGCCCTGCTGTACTTCAATAATTTTGAGTTCTTCGGAACTTAAATTCTGTAGTGAATGGATTTCTTTTATATTTATGTCAATACTTTCTCCTGGGAGTAGCTTATAAGTAGTATCATTCTTTATAACTGTTGCTTCACCTTCAAGAATAATCCAATGTTCACTTCTGTGGTTATGTTTTTGCAAGCTTAATTTAGAATTGGGATAAACATTAATGCATTTTGTTAAGAAACCGCTTCCTTCTTCAAGTACGGTATAATATCCCCAAGGTCTTTGTACGGTTTTATGTATTTCTTTTGCCCCGGAATTTTTACCGTTTAGTTTTTTGCAGATATTTTTTATACTCTTGTTGACTTTATTTTTATCACCGACAAAAACGGCATCTTCTGTCGAGATAACTATTTTATCATTTAATCCTATTGTAGCGAGTAATTTAGAAGAAGAATATACCATGGAATTTTTAGAACCCATATCTATTACTTTACCCTGAAAATAGTTACCGTTTTTATCTTTTGGTGATGTTTCAAAAATAACATCCCACGATCCCGCATCTTCCCATTCTATATTAAACGGTATTGCAACTACTTTGCTGCTTTTTTCTATCACGGCATTGTCTATTGATATATTTGGCAGACTGTTATATGTATTTAAATCAATGGAAGGAATTGTTGTTTTTATATTTGATTTAAATATTTCTTGATATATGTTCTTGTTATATTTCTTTAATTCTTCCATATATGTTGAAGCGCTAAATATATATATGCCGGTATTTTTATAAAATTTGCCTTTTAAAGAAGCTTTTTTTTCTTTTGTGTCAATTCCGGTAATAAATTCCGATACTTTAAGTGCGCCGGATTCTATTTCCGTAATTTTAGAATTTTTTCTTAATTTCAGGTATCCGAATTTTTCATTTATTTCTTTTGTTTCAGTTGCGAAAGAAACAATATAACCTTCTTTTGCGAGCTTCAATCCTTTTTCAATATATTGTGCAAATTTTTCTCTTTGAGAAATAATGTGGTCGCAGGGTGAAGCTATTATTAAAATTGATTCGTGAGGTATTTGATTATTAGAGCAGATATAGTTAACCGCTAAGCTTAATGCAGGAGCCGTATTTTTTGAAATAGGTTCTGTCAGCATTGTGTAAGGAGATTTCCTGCAAAATTTTTCTTGCAATAATTTTAATTGTTCTTTTACGGTTGAAGCATGTTTAGAGTTTACTGACGTTATTATATTTTTATCATCACAAATTGAAGCTAACCTAAGGAATGTTTTCTGTAACAAAGTTTCTTGCTGTCCTATTTTTATAATTTGTTTAGGATACATTTCTCTGGATAGAGGCCATAAATTTATGCCAGAACCTCCTGCTAAAATTATTGAATAAATAACCGTCATATATTTCCCCTGACTCTTTTTTCTTATTATACAATAAATTCAGTCATTAATAAAATTGTAAAATTCTTTTCTTTATAAGAAATAAAACGTATAATTTTTTATATGAAGAACTATAAAACAATAATATCTTTAATGTCGGGGACATCATTAGATGGTGTTGACGCGTGTATTGTAAGAATTTATGATGATTTAACTTTTGAAATAATTGACTCATATTCTTTAAGTTATCCTGTTGAAATCAGGAATAAATTAATGAAAATGGCAAATAATATTGGCGATATAAAAGATGTATGTTACATGAATTTTGTTGTAGGAGAATTATTTGCCAAGTCGGTAAATTGTCTTTTACAAAAAAGCAAAATATCAAAAGAAAATATTGATTTTATATCTTCACATGGTCAAACAATATTTCACATTCCTGAAAAAAATAAAATTTCAGGTATTGAAACGAGGTCTACACTACAAATAGGTGATATATCGGTAATTGCATATAAAACAGGAATAATGACCGTAGGAGATTTTAGGACAAAAGATATGGCTGCGGACGGACAGGGCGCTCCATTGGTTCCTTTTGCCGATAGAATTTTATTCCCTGCTGATAAAAACAGATTAATTCAAAATATAGGCGGAATAGCAAATGTAACTGTTCTGTCAAATGAATGTGAAATATTTGCATTTGATAACGGCCCGGGAAATATGCTTATTGATTATTTTATGAATAAATTTTTTAATAATCCTTTTGATAAAAACGGAGAGTACGCAAAAAGAGGCAAAATTGATGAAAAGTGGCTGAATGAGCTTTTAAATGAGCATTATTATTCTGTTACCCCGCCTAAAACTACGGGAAGAGAGTTATTTAATAATGAATATGCTGAAAAGATATTAAAAAACGTACCAAAAAACAAATTTGATATAATATCCACGGTTACATATTTGACGGCAAAAGTTATAGCCGACTCATACAAAAATTTTATTTTCCCAAAAACCTCTGTTCAAGAAGTTGTTCTTGGCGGAGGCGGGGCTTATAATCTCGCAATAATTGATTTCTTAAAAGAATTATTGCCCGAAATCTCAATAAAAACTCATGAAGATTATAATATCCCCAACAAATTAAAAGAGTGTTTGGCTTTTGCTTATCTCGGATATTTTACCGTAAACAAAAAGGCTAATAACGTTACTTCTTGTACGGGTGCAAAAGAGCCTGTTATTATGGGCAAAATTGCTTTGTGATTTAATATTTATTTTTATCTTGGCTCACCCACGAGTGTTGTTTCCAATAGTATTCTGCCGTCTATCGGTTTTGCTATTTTAAATTTATAATTTATTCCCCATTCTTCAAGCATTGGTTTTATATTAAAAAATTGATCAAAGTTATGATAAATACAAATTAATAACTTAGGACGCTGTTTGATAATTGTATCTTTTGCTCCTAGCAGTAACTGCTTCTCATAACCTTCAATATCAGCTTTAATTAGTCCTACATTTATATTATG
>CANROV010000132.1 GCA_947632315.1 Candidatus Gastranaerophilales bacterium | reverse complement strand
GAGAGAGGGATTCGAACCCTCGAGAAGTTGCCCCCTCACAAATTTTCGAGATTTGCACCTTAAACCGCTCGGACATCTCTCCTTATCTTTATTCTATCTTATAATTATCTTTTTACAATCATAATATATTTATGTTTTAATATTTTTATAAAAAAGGTTTATATAATGAAAGTAGTATATATATTTCCTCCTCTTTGGGATACATCATTGCCTAGTATAGGTATTCCTGCTTTGATGGGCCTGTTATCAGATAATGGTGTTAATTGTATTGCTTATGATTTAAACATTGATTTTTTTAATTTTGTATTTAGTTCGGATTATATAAATAAATCTATTGGAAAAATTCAAAATATATTAAAAAATAAAGATAATTTATATTCTACTGATGCTGTAAATTATATACAAACAGAATTTAACAAATATATAAAATTTTTAAATAACAAAGATTTTGATAAATTTATACAGTTGATTAAGATAAAAAAGTATTATAAAGATTACAAGTTTAATATGTATGACAGTATTATAAGAGAATCTGTATTGAATATTGTATCACTTCCTTATTATCCATTTAAACTAAATTTTATAAACTATTATAATACAGCCGGTAATAATAACAAAAATGATTATAGTGTTAAAAAAGAACTTGTTAATGATAAAAAGCATAATATATTTTACGAATTTTTTGAAAAAAAATTACCTGAAATCAATATTAATAATAATGATTTAGTGTGTGTATCAATAAATTCCATTGAACAATTATTGGGTGCATTAACAATAATTAAGCTTATAAAGGAACAATATAATGTAAAGATACAAATTGGCGGAACTTGGGCTGACCTTGCATTGAATCAAATTAAAAATGATAAAGAATTATTTGATTTGTATTTTGATTATTGTATGGTGGGGATTGGAGAAAATGCAACAAAAGAACTATGGGAATATCATATAGGGCAAAGAAAAATAGAAAATGTATCAAATATACTTTATTTAAGAAATGGGGAAATATGCCAAAATACTATATCTAATAATATCAGTAACAAACCTTGTAAATATAATTATAATGGTTTTGATTTTAAAAAGTATTTTATTCCTGACATTATTTTGCCAATAAGAGTTTCTCATGGTTGTTATTGGGGAAAGTGTACATTTTGTAATTATAATTATAACAAGAAATACTTCCCTAAAAGTGCGGATAGTGTAATATCAGAAATTGAAGAACTTATGGAAAAATATAATGCACGATATTTTTATTTCCAAGATTCGGCATTAACTCCAAAATTTATTGAAGAATTTGCTGATAAAATTATCAAGAAAAAATTAAATATTAGATATATGACCAATCTTAGACTGGAAAAAGAATTTAATAAAAAACTTTTAAAAAAATTATATAAATCGGGACTTCGTATTGTTTTATGGGGATTAGAATCTGCCAGTCCTAAAATTTTGAAAAAAATGAATAAAGGTATTGAAGTGGATTCAGCAAAAGAAATTTTAAAAAATGCAAATAATGTTGGTATTTTTAATCATTTATACTTAATATATAATTTCCCCGGTGAAACAATGGAAGATTTTTATATGACTGTTAATTTTATTAAGAAATACAGCAGAAAATATTTTTATACTTTTGCCTATGTCCAGTTTACACTTACTGAAGGAACATATATATATAATAATCCGGAAGAATTTAATATTTCACACGAACTATTAAATGACAATGATTTTTATTCTTACAATACCGGTGTTGATTTTGTTAAAAAATATAAAATAGTTCAGGATTTATTAAGAGGGGTGAAAACATTTTATTCGTTATGTTATATGGTAAATTTATCTTCAATACTTCCTCTTTTAGATAATATCCCCGTTAAATATTTTAAATATATTGATATTTTTATAATTATTAAAGAATATTTAAACTTTAAATATTTAAAAAAGAGCATAATGAAGAAATTTGTAAAAACTAAAAATCAAAATATATTAACCAAATAATTAATTTATTTATCAATATGTTTTATAAACAAAGCCCTAAAGGCATTTAGTATACATATAATCATAACACCTACATCAGCAAAAACGGCAAGCCACATATTTGCAATACCTAATGCTCCTAAAATAAGGCATATAAATTTAACTACAAGTGCAAAACATATATTTTGTTTGACAATATTTAAACAGTTTTTTGAAATTTTGACAGCTGTTGATATTTTTAACGGATTATCATCCATCAAAACGACATCGGCTGCTTCAATAGCGGAGTCAGACCCCATAGCGCCCATCGCTATACCGATATCGGCTCTTGAAAGAACAGGAGCATCATTTATTCCGTCGCCTGCAAATGCGGTAATATTATTTTCACTAATAATTTCTTCAACTTTTTTTAGTTTCTCATCAGGCAGTAACTGGGCATAAAATTTACTTATTTTTAGTTTCTCCGCTACATTTTGAGCTACATTTTTTAAATCTCCCGTCAGCATTACTATGTTTTTTATTCCTAATTTTTTTAGACTTTCAACGGCTTTTTCGGATTCAGGTTTAATAACATCTGAAATAACAATATGCCCCATATAATTTTTGTTAATTGCAATATGAATAATTGTGCCTATTGAATGACATTTTATAGACTCAATATTAAATTTTTCCATTATTTTTTCATTTCCTGCAATTATTTCCAAATCATCAATTTGGGCAATTATGCCGTTACCGCTTATTTCTTGTATGTTTTTTATACGAGATAAATCAATTTTTTTGTTATAAGCTTTTTTGAGACTCACTGCAATAGGATGGGAGCTTGCACTTTCTGCCAGTGCTGCGTATTCGATTAATTTTTCTTCGTCTATTTTATTATGGTGTATGGCATTAACTTCAAAAATACCTTTTGTTAATGTACCGGTTTTGTCAAATACAATAGTTTTAACCTTAGAAAGAGTTTCTAAATAATTAGAGCCTTTAATTAAAATTCCCAATCTTGAAGCACCGCCGATACCGGCAAAAAACGATAACGGAATGCTGATTACTAAAGCACAAGGACAACTTATTACCAAAAATGTTAATGCTCTGTATATCCATACACTCCATAAAGCAGGTAAATTTAAAAATATAATTCTAAAAATAGGGGGAATTACAGCAAGAATAATTGCCGAAATAACTACAATCGGCGTATAAACCCTTGCAAATTTTGCAATAAAATCTTCTGATTTAGATTTCTTTGAACTTGCATTTTCAACAAGCTCAAGTATTTTTGATACCGTAGAATCTCCGAATTTTTTTGTTACTTTAATTTTTAATAATCCGTTAAGATTAATAGAACCGGAAATAATTTCATCATTAACTTCAACAGCTCTTGGAATACTTTCTCCTGTTAAAGCTGAAGTATTTACCGAGGAATTACCCTCAATAATGACTCCGTCTAAGGGTACTTTTTCTCCGGGATTAACTATTATTATATTTCCTGTTTCAATTTCATTAGGGTCAACTTTTTCAATTTTTCCGTTAATTTCAATATTTGCATAATCAGGTCTTATATTCATTAGTTCAGCGATATTTTTTCTGCTTTTATTAACCGCCATATTTTGAAAAAATTCACCGATTTGATAAAACAGCATAACGGCAACGGCTTCAACATAATCGCCTTTAATAGAGTGCATTTCATTATAAACAGCCAGTATAACAGCTCCGAGTGTTGCTACCGCCATAAGTAATGATTCGTCAAACGGTTTTCGGTTCTTTAGACCATTGATTGCTTTTTTGATAATATCGTTACCGATTATATAATAAGGAATCATATATGCAAAGAATCTTACTGCACCTTTAATCATAATAAAATGAAGTCCGATTAAAAGAACACTTGCAATAATAATCCTTATCAGTATTTTTTTTTGCTTTTTGTTCATAGTTTCAAGCTTTTAAATCTTTTCTAAAAATATATTTCGCAATCTTCTTCAATTTTTTTACAATTTTTTAGCACTTCTTTAATGACGGCTTCTGAATTGAAACTATCATCAAACTCAACATCCATCTTTTGTGTTATAAAATTTACTACGGCATTTTTGACACCTTTTGTTTTTTTTGCTTCTTCTTCCATTAAATTAGCACAATTAGCACAATCTACTTCTATCTTATAGGATTTTTTCATTTTAAATTCTCCTTTATACTTTCTAATCTTATTTGTAATAATTCCGTATATTTTTTAAGAATTTCAAATGTAATCTCTAATTCTTTCTTTTTGAACTTATTAAAAAATGATTTATCTTTTTCACACCATGTTTTGTGCATTTTTAAATGATTGAAATAAACTTCTTGTCCTATCGAAGTAAGTTTATAATAAGTTTCCTTTTTATTATCGGGATTTTTATAAATTTCTATTGATTTTTTTTCTATAAGTTTTTTGATAATTTTACTTATACATGCTTTTGTCAAATTTAATTGCTGAGCAATTTTAGTTACATTGGGATTTTCCAATTTCCCTATGCAATCTATACAGTGCATTTCAGTATATGTATATTGTTTAAGAATATCGCCAAACTCTTCTTTATATAAAATATCAAGCTGATTTGTCGTCTCAAATAATGTGAATAATGTATTTAGAATTTCGTCGTACATAAGTCCTCAATATTGTTAACGTGTTAACAATATTATTTATCTTTTTAATATAAAAGTCAATACCAATGTGAATTATTGTTAACGAGTTGACAATAAAATATAAACATTTCATTATAAAAAGACTTCCTAAATTTAGGAAGTCTTTTTTTATGCTATTTCTTCATTTTGTTTTGGTTTTAAGGGTTCGGGAACTTTTTCTTCTGATTTAGTAGGAAGTTTAATAAGTTCAGCACCGGTTCCTTCGTTTTCTATTTTTTTCTTAATCATATCAGCCGAAACGGTGAATTCTTTTATATCAGTTCTTGAAGGAATTTCATACATAATATCCATCATTATTTCTTCAACAATAGATCTTAAAGCTCTTGCTCCCGTTTTGCGTTTAATAGCTTCTGCGGCAATTAAATCAACAGCTTCAGGCTCAAATTTTAATTCAACACCGTCCATATTTAACAAACATTGATATTGTTTTAACAACGCATTTTTAGGCTGAGTAAGAATGTTTTTTAATGTTGATTCTTCAAGCGGATCTAAAACCGCATAAACAGGGACTCTGCCGATAAATTCAGGGATTAAACCGAATTTTAACAAGTCTTCAGGCTGTAGTTTTTTCAGCATTTTTGCAGCTTCAAGTTCTTTTTCAGCCTGTGTTTTAGGTGCGGATGCACCAAAACCTATTGCTATAGAATCCCCTGCACGTCTTTCAACAATTTTATCCAAACCGACAAATGCTCCGCCGACAATGAATAAAATGTTTGCAGTGTTTATTTGAATAAATTCCTGATGAGGATGTTTTCTTCCGCCTTGCGGAGGAACATTGGCAACAGTACCTTCTATCATTTTTAATAAAGCCTGCTGTACGCCTTCCCCGGATACATCTCTGGTTATGCTTGTGTTTTCTGATTTTCTTGAAATTTTATCTATTTCGTCGATATAAATAATACCTCTTTCAGCTTTTTGAGCATCGAAGTCAGCATTTTGATATAACCTCAATAGAATATTTTCAACGTCATCACCTACATAACCTGCTTCGGTTAATGTAGTTGCGTCGGCAATAGCAAACGGAACATCAAGCATTTTGGCTAACGTTTGAGCCAATAATGTTTTACCGCTTCCCGTAGGCCCGACCAAAAGAATATTGCTTTTTTGTATTTCTACCTGTTTTTCATCAGCATTT
>CANROV010000131.1 GCA_947632315.1 Candidatus Gastranaerophilales bacterium | reverse complement strand
ATAATTTCCTTAACGCATATAGGTTTATTAAATCTTGAGCAACTTCTTCTACGGCTTTTTTTACTTTTGATTTTGTTATATTCCAATCATTACCGCCCATTTTGGATAATGTTGGTGCTATATTGCCTGAACCTCTATATCTGCATAACATATTTATCTGCTCGGCAGGTATGTGAAGTCTGTCGCCTCTTGCATATTCAAGTGTTAAATAGTCTTTTTCTTCGTTATCGATTTTTTGTTTCGATAAACCTTTAAATATTCCTATACCGTGTACCATATGCACGATATAGTCACCTTCTTGTATATCGTTTATGCTCTCTATAAAATCTTGATTTTCTCGTCTGTAATTATATCTTTTGGCTGTTATATCTTTTGAACGTTTATTAAAAAATTCTTTATCAGTTATTATTGCCAGTCTGCAATCTTGTATTATACTTCCCGATAATGTGAGATTATTTGTTATATATACTTCTGCTGCGTTAAAGGTATTGTCTGAATACGGAATTTCATATTCCTTTAATATTTCTTCGATTCTGTTTCTGTAATCAGAGGATGCTATTACTTTATATCCTTTTTTTATTTTATCTTTTATGTATTCCGAAATATCTTTTGTTCCGGATGAAAAATACGGAATTAATTCCGTATTGAGTTCTATATTAATTTCAAATTCATCTGATATAAAATTATCAAAATATATTTTTGTGTATGAACTTAAAGAAGTGAGAAATTCCTTTAAATTTTTGTGATTCATTTTATCTAAAGGCAGTGCCATTTTTAAATCTATATTTTCAAAATATTGTTTTTCTAAATTTTCGCATATTTGTTCATACCTTGATTTTATTTGAGTATAATCATCAAGAACAATAATGAAATCTTTTGATGTTAATATCCTTGTTATGACTTCTAAATTAGGATTAAAGTATGATTCATAATATTCAATTCCTTCAAAATAATCTTTGTTTTTTAATGCATTAAGAATTTCCCAATAATTTTGATTATCTTCATCTTTTAATTTTTCAATCTTTTTAAAAGAATTTTCATCCAAAATAAACTTGTAAACAGGAAGAATCTCTGCTTTAGTTGTTTTTTCGATACTTTTTTGGTTTAAGTTATCAAAAATTCTTATATCAGTGATGGTATCACCCCATAATTCAATTCTGTAAGGCTTTTCGGTAAGAGGATAAATATCAATGATATCGCCTCTTGCACTGAATTCACCGATATCTGCAACTAGTGTTTTCCTTTTATACCCTAATTCAACAAGCCTTTTGATAAGCTCTTCCGTATTTATTTCGTCATTAACTTTGAGGGTTATTTTATTTTGCTCATAATATGTATAATCAGGGAACTTTTCAAATAAAGCTTTTTCGGGAATAATAATTATTTTCTGTTCCTTGAAATTTCTTATTATTTCTGTTTGTTTAGCGTATTTGTATAAGTTTTTAGAATTAGAATCATAAATGGAACCGTCTTGATAAGGGAAAATGACTGAAGTACAGTCAAATAGTGTTTTTAAATCACATTGATATTTAAGCGCATTTTGCTCTGTCTCAGTTATAAAAATTATATTTTTATTTTGGCAATTCAAAAATTGACTCAATAAAATTAATTTTGCACAATTAGTAATTCCTGATATGCCAAAAGATGTGCCTTTCCTTAATAAGGCACTTATTTTTTCTTTATATTCACAATTTAGTTCGGATATGAATTTTTGCATTATTTTTGATTTTAAATCCTCCAAATAAATTATTCAACAGCAAAAATGTTGCAAAAGGGTATAAAAAAATGCTTTAATAATTATAAAGGAATCGGAGAAAAATGATGAAAAAGAGTTTTTTTATTTTATCAGCATTAATATTTGCTATAGGTTCAATAGTGTTTGCTGACGGTATGGTTTTTGATCCCACTGAATATCCTGTAGTTAATGAAATTCCTGTAACAAAGACTGAAGGTAATGTTAATCTGGCTTCTGCCGCTACACTTCCTTCAAATTCTAAGATTGAAACAAGTATTAAAAAAGACTCTACTTTAGCACAGGATTCTGTTTCTGCTCAAACCGGCAATTTTAATAATGCTCTTTTTGAACTCGACAGCGCTCAGGTTAATATTAGAAATGAATTGCTTGAGTATCGGGCTAAATATCAGGAGGTTGATACTCAATATCAGCTTATTAAAGAACAAAGAAGGGTGCTTAATAATCAGATTAAATCAATTGAACGCAAAATTCGGGGAATTGAACGTTCTAAAAACAATATAAGAAAAAATATGATATAATTAAAAAGACTCTATTTAGAGTCTTTTTTTAAGGGACGTTGTGTAATGGATAAACAAGCTAAAATTATATTATTCTCTTGCTTGTATATTTTAGGAATAATTTCTGTATTCTCAAATATTTCTTCTCTGTTTGTCATGGGAATATTTGCTATTCTTACAATTTGTTTAATAAAAAATTTATTATCTTTTAAATATTTTTTAGTTTTACTTTGCGTATTCCTTTTTGGAATGATTAATTCATCATTTAAAATGAAATATTATGATGATTTAAGTTGTTTTCAAAATAAATTTGTTACCGTTAATGCGGAAGTTATTACTATACCTTCAAATAATTTAAAAGATAAAATAAGCTTTTATGCAAAAGTGAATAACGTTAATTATGATGACGGATATGTTCGGAATATAAAAGCTAAAACGCTTGTTACAATTAATGATAAATCAGGTAAAGCAGTAAATATTAAGATAGGGGATAACCTTAAATTATCAGGAATATTAAAACAGCCTAAAGAAGCTAAAAATCCTTTTCAATTTGATTACTCAAAGTATTTAAGGCATAAAAATACTTTTACTCTACTTTATGTTGAAGATTTGTGGAGTATTAATAATCATTCCCATAAATTAAAAGGAAAACTTTTAAGAAAATTGAATGATAAAAGAACACAAATAATTAATATCCATGCTAAAAATATAAAATCTCCCATGCTGGAAATACTTGGCGGTATAATCTTTGGCGACGATGCTGTAAACCCTGATGAAGAAACAAAAAATTCTTTTATGCATTCCGGTATTTTTCATATTCTTGCCGCTTCAGGCATGAATGTTACTTTAATTTTCGGAATTTGGTTTTTCTTTGCAAAAAATTTGAAAATAAATTATAAACTTTCATTAATTACAGGCATACTCTTGATTCTGTTTTATACCTGTATGACAGGTTTTGGCCCGCCTGTTATTCGGGCTTCAATTATGCTTACTTTAATTTTGATAGGTAAATTTTTAGACAGAACTGCTTCAACAATGTCTATATTGTTTATTGTTGCATTCATAATGCTGGCATATAATCCGTTTATGTTGTTTGATATAGGTTTTCAATTGTCATTTGCAGTAACATTTGCCTTGATTTTGACAGCACCTTTGTTAAATTTTAAATTTAAATATAAATTATTAAATTATTTATCCGGTGGTGTTTTGATTCCTGTTATTGCACAAATATTTGCAGCTCCGTTTCAAATGTATTATTTCAATACGTTTTCACTTTATTCGATATTGGCTAATATTGCTATTATTCCGGTGTTAAGTATTGTTTCTTTCCTCGGTTTCATTAGCTCTATTATTGCATTAATCCCTGTTTTGTCCGATAAAATATGCAAATTTGCCGATATTATTCTTAATCCTTTCTTGATTTATATTGTTAAAATAGCAAATATATTTTCAAATTTACCTTATGCGGTAATATCTGTTAAAAAACCTTCACTTTTTCAAATAATCCTTTATTTTATACTTATTATTTCATTGATTTTTATAATAAGATTTAAATATTATAAAAAGTACATAATATTAACGCTAAGTTCTCTGTTAATAATTTTTATTTTAACTTTAATACCTTTTTCAAATAACAAAACGGAAATTTTGATGTTTTCCGTAGGTAATGCAGATTCTATATTGTTAAAATCACCAAAAGAACAATATTTTTTAATAGATACTGCAAGGCTGTCCTCGTTGGGAACTAACTCTCAGGCAAAAAATATTATACTAAAATACTTTACCAATAAAGGAATAAAAAAGCTTAATTCATTAATTCTTACACACTTTGATTCCGATCACGCAGGTGGAACCATTGATATTTTAAAGGGAATTAATACCGAAAATATTTATTTGTCTGATTCTGCCGAAGATACAAATTTATCTTTAAATATATTTAATTATCTTGATGAAAATAAAATTATACCTGAATTTGTTAATGAAAGAAAAGATATTTATAAAGAAAAAGATTTTGTTATCTCTGTTTATAAACCTTCGGGTATAAATATAAAAGATGAAAATGAAAAATCTATTATTACAAAGCTAAAATATAAAGATTATAATTTTATTTTTATGGGTGACGGTGATAATAAATCTTATGAAGCATTGCCTGATGATTTTAAAACCAATATAACAGTAATGAAGCTCGGACATCATGGTGCTGTTAATACAATTGATAAAGTTATGACCGACAATACAAAAATATTTTTAATCTCAACAGGCCCGAATGCGTATAATCATCCTTATCCTGATACTATAAAACTTCTTGAAGCTAATCAAAAAGAATACTATAGAACCGATTATCATAATGCTGTTAAAATATCATTATCAAAAAATAATATGGATATTTATTTGTATTCTCCCAAAACTCAGTCGTTTCAAAAAGTTATACGCCGATAAAGGTTCTTGTATTTTCAATTTTTAGTTTATTTAAAATTTTCTTTATAATATATAAGGTTAAAAAGCTCATTACAAGTACAAATAAATACCTTGAAGAAGCACACAACGAGGAGGAAAATATCTCTGCTGTATTATTTACGGGTAATACTTTCGGCATATTAAATATTTTGTTAAATGCAAAGACATAATACCAGTGGATAAAGAATAAACCGAAACTGTATTTTGCCGTAACGTCAAGCCAATGATTTATTTTTTCATGAGATTTAATTAAATCATCATAATGCTTTAAATATCCGAGAATCAGTAAAGTTAAGAAGATTTTGGATATTGTTCCGTTTAAATATATATTGTTATGGCTTAAGTATACATCTAATCCCGCCGTTACAAGCATTAATCCGGTTATTAATGCTCGTTTATTATAAAAAATATCTATTTTATCCTTGTTCTTTGATAGATACATCCCAAATACATACATAGAAGTAAAATGAATAAATCCATTCAGTACATAACCGATATAAGCTAAATATTTATGCCAATAATCATAATTTACAAGCCATTCGGGTTCAATATCAGACCTCGGTATTATAATTGTAATTAAAAATAAAACAGGAAGAAGTTTATATAAAATATTCTTTTTTTCTAAATATAACAATAAAAAACTTATAATGAAAAATATTACAATCATAGGAATAAACCAGACGGGAACATTATGAACTCTTCCTGTAGTAAGGAAAACTCCAATTTGTAATAAAGGATTTAAACCTTCAAACGGGTTTCCATAAATTTTAGGAATCCAAAAACAAAGTATTATTCCGGGAATTGCAGTTAAAAAATACGGAATAATAACATTTGTCCATTTCTTTTTCATATAATTTTTATATTCAAATTTATACGATAAATGCTGGAATAAAAAACCTGAAATAAAGATGAATAAAGCAGTACCGCCTGCCCAAACCTCATAAGAAACATTATTTATAATACTGCCTTTCGCTCCTATTTGTAAAGTGTGTCCTGCTAATATCAATAGGATTGCAAGTCCTCTAAAGACATTAATATAATTTAACATTTCTTTCTTTGGTTTTTCGGCT
>CANROV010000130.1 GCA_947632315.1 Candidatus Gastranaerophilales bacterium | reverse complement strand
TATATCAGAAGTAACTTCAATATTATTATCACCTTTTTGTATCTCTTCTTTGAGATTGCTGTAATCACTTACGCTTTGTGCAAATGCATTTGAACTTGTAATTAACATCGCACATATTATTGAAGCTGTATTGAATTTAAAATTATTGCCTTTTTTAACCTTCCTTTTCAATTCCTACCCCCCCCCCGCCGTAATTTGACGAGGATACAATATTCACACTTCACACTTAAATTCTATTAAAAAAATATTTATTTGCAATATGTCTGAAAATAAATGTTAATTAGGTTTACAATATGATTTTAACTATGAAATTTTTTACTGCTTATACTAAATTTACCGCCTAAAAAATATCTGTATATGTTTGCAAATGCTTTATCTCTGTTTAATTGATATATTAATTTTTCGCTGTTTTCAAATTTCATTTGATTTCTGATTTTTGTAACAAATGATATTTTTATTTTCTTACCGTATATGTCTTCATTAAAATCTAATATATGAACTTCTGTTTTTATTCCGCCATCAAAGTTAAATGTAGGTGAATATCCGTAATTTAATATTCCGTCATAAGTTTTTGAATCGTATTCTACCCTTACATAATAAACCCCATAAGGAATAGGCACTTTTTCATCATCATAAATGATATTAGCAGAAGGAAATCCTAAGCTTCTTGCTCTTTTATCACCTTCTATAACTTGTCCTTCTATAAAATATCTGTAACCGAGTATTTCATTCGCAAACAAAAAATCGCCAAGCCGTATTCTGCTTCTTATTGCTGAACAACTTACTATTGTTCCGTCTATAACAAATGGCGGTACCTCAAAGTATAGGTAATTGTATTCCTTACTTTTTGCTCTTAAAAAGTCCGGTGTTCCTTCCTTTTTATATCCAAAACTATGATTAAACCCCGTAGTTATGGCAACGGGAGAAAAATATTTTATTAATACTTCTTTTAAATACTCCTCTGCCTTCATATTTATATATTTTTCAAAATCTAATATTACAACATTTTCTATTCCCAGCTCTTTCAATATGTTAAGCTTCTCGGTTAATGTTAATATTTGCGGAACATTCTCTCCCGTTAGTACTTTTAGCGGATGTTCATTAAACAGTATTATTGTTGATTCACCTCTATACTTCTTGGCACAGTGTATTACGTTCTTTAATATTACTCTGTGTCCTAAATGTAATCCGTCAAAAAATCCTAAGCCTAATGATGAATTTTTGATATTTGTTAAATCATTATATATTTTCATAATGTTATTATAGACAAAAATCTTTTATTGTTGAATACTATTTTTAGTGATGAATAAACATTCTTTTAATAATATTAATCATAAAAATTCGCCGTGTAATTTTGATACATGGGATAATTACTTGGGTGCGTGCTTCTTGAATGACGGCGACGCTTTCTTTCGTTTGTTTACTTTCCCTGAAACTAAAAATGTTATTTTGGAAGTTAAAGTTAAAAGTCAGCCTATAAAAAAATTTAATATGAATAATGTTGAAAAAGGTATATGGCAGTTAATTCTTCCTAAAGGTACTATTAATCATCTGGACAGATACCGCTTTGTTATTGATTATAATAATGAATTAATTCCCGTTAAAGACCCTTGCTCTTTGTATCAGGATACTTATTTTAAATGGTCGATAATGTATAATCATTCGTTGTTTAATTGGTCTGACTCAAATTGGATGTGTAATAATAATTCTAACAGAGTAAGCCGTTTGGCCTCCGATATTAACAGAACTTCATCTGTTTCATCGCTTAGAATTTATGAAATGCATATTGGAACCTTTACTAAAGAAGGTACATTTAGCTCTGCAAAGAATGAATTGTATAAAATTGCCGAGCTTAAATTTAATGCAATAGAAATAATGCCTGTAGAAAATACTTATTCCTTTAACTGGGGATATGACGGAGTTGACAAATATGCTCCAAACCATACTTATGGTTCTCCCGATGATTTAAAAGAGCTTATTAATACTGCTCATGAACTTGAGCTTAATGTTATTATGGATGTAGTTCCTAATCATTTAGGCCCTGATATCGCCCAGCTTCAAAAAACAGGCCCATATATAGAATGTGATAACTGTTTTGGCTATAAGTTTAATTATGAAAAAGATGATAATAGTAAGTATGTGCGTGATTTTATTATAGGTGCTTCCCTGAATTGGCTTATTAATTACCATTGTGACGGGCTTAGAGTCGATATGACCAAATTTATGTGTTCTGATTTTACAATGAAACAAATGACTGCCGAAATAAATTATCACTGTCCTGACGCATTTTTAATAGCCGAAGATGGCAGAGATAATGATGATAGAGTTACAAAACCCTTTACAACAGATGAAATTCAAGAAAATGAGCTTCATCACGAAAGATTTATAAATAAAATCAGAAATAATGATGTTTCTCTTGCAAATCTCGGGTTTGATACGGAGTGGGATTTCCCTTTCCATAAGCAAATAGCTTCCATGATTTTAGGGACTTGGGATTGCAGAATAAAAAATATCGCTTCCCTTGATTATTCACTCAGAAGCGCTCAATCAAGAGTCAAGTATCCGATGAGCCACGATGAAATAGGGAACATTGACGGAACAAGACTCATTACAAAGATTATGGTTAATGAGCTTGACTTGAATGATAAAGTTTGCGAATGCTGTCATTCTCTTAAATGTAAAATTGCTGCGCATTCCGCTCACAGATTATTAACCGCTCTTTTGGACGGTTCACTTGAAAATATGCCCGATAATGAACGTATTGAATTTTATAAGGCTAATAATTTACAATGTAATTTCTCTATTGATTCGTTTCTAAATGCCGTGCAAATGCATAAATTGGCTATTGGTAAAGTATATTCAATACCCGGGCCAAAAATGATTTTTCAGGGTGATGAATCGGCTGATATTTCTTATTTTAAATTTTTTAGAAAGTTTTCAACAGGCCCTGAGCCGTATTTAAAAGATAAAGGATATGAACCGGGACTGCCTGCTTTCCTTGATTCAAAACTTAATTCTGTTGTCGTTTCCGATAAATATAAGTTTATTTTTGACGGTGTAAAAAACTTTGTTAAAGATTTGAATATCCTTTGCGAAAGAAATATTTCATTATCTCAAGGTCATATTGAAAAAACATTTTATAATGAATCTGCTGATATTCATGCTGTATATACCAGAAAAATTTATAATGAAATTGTTTCAATATCTAATTTTTCAAATGTTTCATACGATAAAAATTACGGAATACTCTTTCCGAAAGGTCAATGGAGAGAAATTCTAAATTCAGATAATTTGAACTATTCGGGCGAAGGAAAATACTTAAATCATACATTATCTGACGATTATTTTAAATATATTTCGCTTCCTGCTTATGGAATAGCTTTCTTTGAACGTATCGGTTAGATTAAATCCTTTCTAATACGTACTTTATTGCCCCTTTATTCTGCTCAAAAATGCTTTTTGCATTTTCACAAAACTCTTTATACTTGTTATTATCAGAATAAAATGATTCTAATTCATTATTTAATTCTTCTTGACTGTTGACTATAACAGCACATTTGTTTTCAACGGCAATTCTGTATACATCCTTAAAGTTAAAAGTGCAAGGCCCTGAAATTACAGGTTTATTCCATATATTAGCTTCTAAAGGATTGTGTCCTCCCGTAGTTGAAAAACTTCCGCCTATAAATGCAATATGACAGACGGAAAATAATTTTGCCAATTCACCCATTGTATCAAGTAAAATGATATCTTTGGTTTCAAAATTATCATTATTTGAACGTTTTCCCCAGTTGTATCCTGTTTTCTCTATCAATGATATCACTTCTTCATATCTTTCAGGGTGTCTTGGGGCTATTAATAATTTTGAGTCTTGAAATTTTGATTTTAAATCTCTATATGCATTTAATATTATTTCGTCTTCGCCTTTATGTGTGCTTGCCGCAATAAATAACCTGTACTTTTCCGTTTTTAATTGATTTCTGTATTCGTTTATTGCGTCAGAAGTTATATTTTGTGTTATGTCGAATTTTAAATTCCCCATAACTTCAACTTTGTCTTCATTTGCACCGATGTTAATCATTCTTTCTTTGTCATCTTTAGTCTGCATATAAATCTTTTCATAATTGTTTAGTATGATTTTTAAGAAAAATTTTAACTTTTTATATCCGTCAAATGAATGCGGGGATATTCTTCCGTTAACTGTATATACCTTTATCCCTTTTAATTTTGCCAGTGTTACAAAACAAGGCCAAATTTCGGTTTCGGCAATTACAACTTTTTCAGGCTTGAATGTGTTTAAAAAGCTTAAAATACTGAAAAAAAAGTCATAAGGATAATACGTTATTTTATTTGCAATACCTTCAAACGCTTTTTTTGCAGTTGCCTGACCTGTCCTTGTTGTTGTAGTTACTATAATTGTTTTATCGGGATTGGCTTTTTTATATTCTTTTATAAGCTCTTTAACGGCATTTACTTCGCCTACGGATACTGCATGAAATATAATAGGTTTGTCGCTTGTGCTTTTATTGCTGTAAAATCCTATTTTTTCAAAAAAACCTGCTCTGAATTTCGGCTGAATTATAAATGCAAGTATTATTATCGGTAAGAAAATTATCGATAATATTATTAAAAAAATATTGTATATTAACACTAATAACATTAATTATTTTCTTCTCTATTATCATCCATCATTATTGTTTGCTCGGGCAAAACTTGATTTTCAAGCATTTGGAACTGTTCGGGAGCAACTATTTGTATTCCAAACTTAGTTCTGTATAAATGTTTTACCGTTTCGCTCTGAATATCATACATCATATTATTAAATAAATCATAAGCTTCTTTTTTGTACTCAAGCAAAGGATTCTTCTGCCCGTATGCCCTTAAACCTATTCCATCTCTTAACATGTCTATATTGTGTAAATGGTCAATCCATCTGTTGTCAACAACTCTAAGTAAAATATCCTTTTCCATTCCCCTCATTACATTATTAGCGGTAAATGGCTTTTGTTCTTCATAATTAAGTTCATACTGTTTTGCAATATTATTATAAAATTCTACTGTCTTTATTTCATGCTCTTTATATGCTTCTATGGCTAAATCTTTTATTTTTGCATATATATTTTCAAATTTTAAACCCTGTATATCTTTTACTTCTATATTCGATAGCTGAGGAATGACAGAATGTATTTCTCTTACAAGTGAAACTAAATCATCATTAATGTATTCATCAGGATTCATGCCGGGCGCAATATAGGTTTTTAACAATCTGTCAATTTCTCTTTCAATCATATAAATAATATCCTCGCTGACATCACCGCCTTCGAGTACTTTATTTCTTTGAGAATAAAATTTTTCACGCTGTAAATTCATTACATCGTCATATTCAAGAACGCTTTTTCTTGCGTCAAAATGGAATGTTTCAACTTTCTTTTGATTGCTTTCAATCTGGCGGGTAATCAATCCGCTTTCAATAGCCATATTTTCATCAATATTTAAAGTATTCATTAAAGACATAATCTGCTGACCGCCGAATATACGCATTAAGCTGTCCTCTAATGATAAAAAGAACCTTGTTGAGCCGGGGTCGCCTTGTCTTGCGGCACGGCCTCTTAATTGATTATCTATACGTCTTGATTCATGTCTTTCTGTTCCGATAACGTGTAAACCTCCGGCTTCAACTACTTTTGCGTGTTCAGCCTCAGTTATTTGACGCATTTGAGCAAGAGTTTCATTTTTGATTTGTTCGTAATTTTCTGTATTTTCAGGCGAAATTCCTTTTTTTGTTAATTCTTCTTTTG
>CANROV010000129.1 GCA_947632315.1 Candidatus Gastranaerophilales bacterium | reverse complement strand
TCTTAAGAATCCATGTCCTTGTGCTATTCTGAATGTTAACAAGTGATGTAAATATTCAGGATTCCAGCTTACTTCACCTTTTAACCCCATTAATGTTACTGTTGCAATTGCATCTCTTGTAAATGCTAAAGCTACAGTTTTTGAAAAATCACCTTCATAAGTGTTCTTTGCTGCTTCATCTTTTTCAATATTAGTGCTGGGTAAATGATTTGTTTTAAGGATTTTGAAATTGTCTATAGCTCCTGAAATACCTTTTGCAAATGAACCTTCACCTATATTTTTATCAATTATTCTGTTGCTCTGCAATAACATAGAATATTGAAGTGGTCTTAATGCAAGTATTCTGCCTTCTTCCGGTACGTTCTTTTCATCAAATGCTACACCTGCATTATAAATATTATCTATAAGACAATCTGTAACAGTTGCTTTTGGTTTTGTTTGGTGAGCTGTAATAACTTCGGAAATGTATTTAAATAAAATATAAAATGTTTAATTGAATTGTGATATAATAAATTTATGGAAAAGATAAAAGAAGAAAATAAAAGTTTAATAGCTTCACGAACAAATTATTTTACAGCTATATTATTAATTAATAGCGGTATAGCTGGTTTAATTTTAAGTTCAATTATATCTATCAAACTTATTATATTAATAATTTTAGGAATTTATTTTAATTTTATTTTTATAAATCGTTATCAAATAATAAATAACAAAATTAATAGTAATATAAGGGAGTTATAATGTTTAATTTTGAAATTACAATTAAAATTTTAACAGCTGTATTAATGATGATAATGATAACATGGGCATTTAATCCATTTGACCGTAAAAATATATAAGTTGAATGGGAAGTTGTGCGGATTTTACGTGATACGTACTATATAATAAATATAGATATTGTTTTTTCTGTTTAAATTTGTAGATGATAAATTATAAAAGAATATATAGAACTTACAACTGTTGACGAAATGCTTAAAACTGAATTCATCAAATTATAAAGGGTCAAAGGAGAATTACTGCCGATACTGACCTTAGACTTACTACATATTTTGGGCTTTCGCAAGGTTATTTTTTAAGATACCAAGAAGACTATGAACTAAGGATAGCAAGACGTGAAATAGCTGAAGATATTAGCAAAGTTCGTCCGATAAAAGCTATAAGTTGATTAATTCCCGAAAAACCTTTATTTTTCATATTATAAATTTCATATTTTCCATTCAAATTGTTAATTAAATGTTAAAAAAATCAATATTTATGCAAAAAAGATTTATAACATAAGTGTTGGAAGTAAAAGAAAAGCAAATTTGAAAGGAGCAAATTATGAAATTTTTAGTTAGAAGAACACCCGATAATTTCATCAGAACAGTAAATGACGAAATCAGCTCTTTGTTAAACAGACATTTTGACACGTATTTCCCGCAGAATATGTACTTTGAAGATACGGAAAAACTTTCAATGCCTATAGAGGTTGCAGACAAAGGGAAAAATTTTGAAATTAAAGCAGAACTCCCAGGTATTAAAAAAGAAGATTTAGATATTGATATTGAGAAAGATTACTTGAATATCAAAGCTAAAAAAATTGATGAAACCAGTGAGGAAGACAAAAGCTACAAACACTCGGAATTCAGCTACGGCGAGTTTTCAAGAATTATTCAACTGCCTGAAGAAATTGATACTGATAAATCCGAAGCTAAATTAGAACACGGAGTTTTAACAATTATTGCACCTAAATTGTGTAAAGAAAAAGAACATACTAAAAAATTACTTGTAAAATAATTAATTTTCAAATATTAAGAAACAGTTACCTTAACAGGTAGCTGTTTTTTTGGAAATTTTTTCAGAATACCATCTAAATGGAGTAGGGCTTTATTATGAATTTATGATATAAATCAGATATAGTTTTTTTTAGGAAGGAACACTAGCATGCAGGAATTAAAAGATAGTTTGAAAAGATATTTACTTGTAAAATACACTCAATCAAAATTAACAAAATGCCAAAAAGATTTATCTAAAAATTTACCCTGGATTCAGAGTAAAAGCCTTCTTAATAATATTAACACTCATTTATATATACTTTTAGATACCCTGTTTAATAATTCTAATAAACAATGTTTAAGACAAAACAAATTTATTATTGATTCTATTTTTGAATATACGCTTGAAAGAAGTGAAAATTTATTAAAATTAAACAAAAAAACAAAAGATATTAAATCTTATATGCAATTAAATTCATACATAGTATATGATGAAATTAAAAAAGGACTTGAAGAACATAAAAACCAAAAGACTATAAAATTTAATATAGAAAAACAACTTTCTGAAATTCAAGAAAAAATGGATTCAAAAGAAAATACTATTGATGAAATACTTCAAAGCGTTATTGCCCGCTAATTCTTACATCAGAAGCCAGTTTGTGGGCGAATAAACCTTCTTGCTCAGCTAAAGCAGAAGCATTTTTAGCCGTATCAATAATTGAATCTTTTCTTACTATTTGATATGTTTGTATCTTTATATAATCAAAAACACTTAATCCGCCTGAATATTTTGATACTTGGTTTGTTGGAAGTGTGTGATTAGTTCCTGATACATAATCACCAAAAACTTCAGCAGAATAATTTCCGATAAACATTGAGCCGTAATTTGAAAATTTGTAAATATAATCTTGAGCATTATTAAAACAAAGTTCTAAATGTTCGGGGGCTTTTTCATTTGAAAGATTTATTGCTTCCTCCATCGTTTCAACAACTATGGCAGTTGATTTTTCAAAAGAACAAGAAGCAATTTCTGATGTAGAAAGTGATTTTAAATATTCTTGAGCTTTATCATTAACTTTTTGAGCAAAAGTTTTGGAAAAACAAATTAAGAATGCTCTGGCATCTTTATCATGTTCACATTGAGCGAGCATATCAGCCGCAACAAAATCGGGATTAGCTGTTTCATCCGCAATAATAAGCACTTCTGACGGCCCTGCAAGAAAATCAATACCGCATTCTCCGTATACCTGCTTTTTTGCCGATGTTACATACTTATTTCCCGGCCCAGTAATTTTATTTACCTTATTAATTGATTCGGTACCGTATGCCATGGCGGCAATAGTCTGTACACCGCCAATTCTGTATATTTCATCCGCACCCGATAAATATGCTGCAGCTATCGTAACAGGCTTAATTTTAGGCGAAACAGCAACTACTCTTTTCACTCCTGCTACTTTTGCAGGCACTATTGTCATTATTGCACTTGACGGAAGCGGATAATTACCGCCCGGTATATAACATCCGACAGATTCTATAGGTATAATTTTATGTCCCAGTATATTTCCGCCGACATTAACTTCCACTTCTTTTAAACTTCTTAATTGAGCTGTTGCAAATGATTTTACATTTTTTATAGAATAAACTATTGCCTCTATTGTTTTATTATCCACTTTTGAAATTGCAGATTCTATCTCATAATTTGTCAGTTGAAAATTTTCAATATCTCCGTCACCAAATTTTAAAGAATAACGTCTTACCGCTTCATCTCCGTTTTGTCTGACATCAGTTATTATTTCATTAACCGTTGATATGTTTTCAAATTCTATTTTTGAAAAAAAACTTTTATCAATTTGAGATAAATAACATATTTCCATTTTCGAATCCTATTTTGTTCTTGAAGCTAAATTATTTATTATATCTTGCGGAGTTACATTATGTAGAGCCATAAAAGTAAGCATATGATAAGCTAAATCACTTGCTTCCCACTCTAATCCGTCTCCTTTTTCAAAGTTAACAGATTCAAATGCCTCTTCCATAATCTTTCTTTGAAGTTTAAACTCATCTTTAAATAATTTTGTAGTGTATGAACCTTCGGGAAGCTTTGCTTTTCTGTCAAGAAGCAGATTATAAAGCTCATTTATACAAAATTCTCTATCTTCAAAGCAGGAATATCTTCCCGTATGACAAGCATGCCCTTTTTGTTTAACTTTAAATAACAAACTATCTTGATCACAATCAAATTTTGCAGATATTAACTCTTGAGTATTACCCGAAGTTAAGCCCTTTGTCCATAACTCTTGTCTTGAACGGCTGTAATATGTAGCCAAACCTTCCGATAACGATTTTCTTAACGATTCTTTGTTAGAATATGCAAGCATTAACACCTGTTTTGTTTCAATATCCTGAACAATAGTAGGTATAAGCCCTTTTTGCTTATCAAAATCCATAACGGCTATATATGCGTCCTCAAGCTTAACTTTACCTGTGTATATACACATACCAAGCTGTGTTGAAACATTCATCTTATTTAATTTTACTATTTCATCAACGGTAGAAATACCGCCCGCCGCTATTATCATTTTGTTTGTTAAAGCTCTTACCTTTATAACGGCTTCAATATCACAGCCTTGAAGCATGCCTTCTTTATCTACCACAGTATATAAATAACCGCTGCATAAATTATCAAATCTTTTTATATATTCCTCAGGTGAACTTTCTAAAGTGGAACTCCAACCTTCAACAGCTATTTTCCCTTGCTTTGTATCAATAGCAACAAGCACTTTGTCCTTTGGCAACTTAGATAAAAATTCTTCGTTTGCAGCTGTTCCTATGATTATCTGTTTAGCACCGTTTGCCAGTACTCTTTTAGCTTTTTCAATATCTCTTATTCCACCTCCGACTCTGGCATGGGCAACTTTGCATATCTCTTTTATCAGTGCTTCATTATCACCTTTATTCATAGCTGCGTCTAAATCTATTACACTTATTTCTCCAAACCGAGAATAATACTTTGCAAGTTCTATGACATTATCGCATTCTAAAACTTTTTCTTTACCCTGCCTTAATTGAACAGCTTTTCCATTCATCAAGTCAATACTCGGAATAATCATATTTCAGCCTCACCTTTTTAAAAATTATATCATTAACACAAAATTTGCAAATAAAGCCTATTTATTGTCTAATTATTTTATGGATATTATAGTAAATAAAGCAACAACATTAAAAGGATTAATAGAAATTCCTGCCGATAAGTCAATTACTCATAGGGCATTTATGTTTTCAGCCCTGACAAAAGGAACCGGGAAAATAATTAATTTTTCAAAAGGTCAGGACTGTTTATCAACACTAAATATAATAAAAGACCTCGGATGTGAAGTGAATTTTTTAAATGATAACGAATTAATTATTAACGCAAAAAATGCACTCAAAGCCCCTTGTAATATTCTTGATTGCGGAAATTCCGGAACTACAACAAGACTTATGATGGGTATTTTGGCAGGACAAAATTTTAATACCGAACTTAAAGGAGATATCAGTCTTTCAAAACGTCCGATGAAAAGAGTTATAACCCCGTTAGAACTTATGGGGGCAAAAATATATCACAATGACTATAAACTCCCCGTTAAAATCCAAGGAAGAAACTTATCAGGAATTAACTATGAATCACCATTAGCATCAGCTCAGGTAAAATCTTGCATTTTACTTGCAGGCTTGAATGCTCAAGGTACAACATCATTTACGGAACCATATAAATCACGAAATCACTCTGAACTAATGCTCAAATATATGGGAGCAGATATTAATACAGAAAACAACACAGTTACAATAAAAAAATCAAAGCTGAATCCGCAAAATATAACTATCCCCGGCGACATATCATCAGCAGCATTTTTTATCGCTGCAGCATTAATTACGCCTAATTCGGATATTATTATAAAAAATATAGGGATAAATCAAACTCGCTCAGGCATTATTGATGTACTGAAACAAATGAATGCCGATATTGAAATTATTAATAAAACAGTTATTTCAATATCGGCATTCATTTGT
>CANROV010000128.1 GCA_947632315.1 Candidatus Gastranaerophilales bacterium | reverse complement strand
ACCATTTACCGGCAGTATCAGCAGCGACTTCAGCTTTTTTCAAATCCTCACCGGAAAGTCCCGAAGATTCATATCTAATAACTGAACCGTTTTCATCGAGAACAGGTTTTCTGAAATCAAGTTCTGCGGTTTCACCTATTAATTCTCTTGCATATTTAGGGTCAGCAACATTGGGTATTTCAACTAATAAACGTTTTTCACCCATTCTTTGCACCATTGTTTCAGCTACACCAAGTGCATTAACTCTGTTTTCAATGGCAACTTTTAACCCATCCATCATATCGTTTGTTATCTGCGGTATATTTTCTGTAGTCTGTGCTTCAAGTACTATTCTTGAACCGCCGACTAAATCCAAGCCCAAAGGAATAGGTTTTACTTTTATTATTACTATTGAAATAATAGATAATATTACTATTGCCCAGAACATTATTATTTTATTTTTCATAAAATATCCCCTTAATAAATACAGGAATAATTTTAACAAAAAAATATTTAATTTGCATAAAAAAATAAATTATGTTGCGAAAAATTTATTTTAAACATTAATATTCTTGGTTTTTTCGTTCTTATTTTTGAAGGCAGTAAAGAGTGCAAAAAACCCGGCAATAATTGCGGCAGCAATTGCAGCGTACTTAAATTTTTTAGATTTTATTGCTTTTAACAGTGTATCTTTTAAAGGTTTATTATTATTTACAACATTATCAGTATTGTTGATTGTATTAGTGATTGATTTATTAATTGTCGTCTCGGCTTTTTTGGCTGTTTCTTCTATTACTTTGGCACTTTCTTCCACTGTTTTGGTTATTGGTGTTTCTTTTAATTCAGAAGTTAATGCTTGAACTTTTTCAGCATTTACAATCGGCTGAGCAGGTGGAGTTTGAGTTTTTACGACTGTTTCAGCTTTCTCTGCAACTTCTTCTATTACTTTCGCACTTTCTTCCACTGTTTTGGTTATTGGTGTTTCTTTTAATTCAGAAGTTAGTGCTTGAACTTTTTCTGCGTTTACAATCGGCTGAGCAGGTGGAATTTGAGTTTTTACAACTGTTTCAACTTTTTCAGCAGCCTCATTCATTACAGGCTCTACATCAGGAACTTTTGGCGTTTGAACAGATGGTTTAACAGAATCAAGCATAAATTCATCTGCTTCTTTTGGAATATCATTAACTACCCGTTTAGCTTGATTTCTGGCAGCTTCTTGTTTTACGGCAATTTCCGCTTGGGATGTTTTCGCTGTCTGCATTGAAGCTTGAGAACTTTTTATTCGTTCAAACTGTTTTTCTAATGTTTCCAGTTCTTCAAATGTAGTAACCTTATATGATTTATTACGCAATTTTGTTAAATTTTTCAACAACTCCTGATTATCACTTGCAATTGCACTCAATTCAAGCGATTGTAAAGAATTTCTGAAATTATCGGCAGCATAATTAAATTCAATTTGACCACGCCCTGCTTCTAAACTTTCCCAAAATGTTTCATTTAAGCTATTGAGGTCAGTTTCTATATCTGTAAAATTACCGGGTAATTCTGCTATTCTGCTGAATTCTAAGCCGAACATTTCATATTTCCTTTCCCATACATTATAAAACAGAATTGTAATATTTGTTGCTCTTTTAAATAAAAAATGTTTCAAAAAGTAAAATAATACAATTATCCTAGCATAGATGATATAATATTAGCGTAGAGAAAAAGGGAAATAAGAATGGCTACAAAAGAAAAAGAAAAAGAACAAGAACAAAATACTTCGGTAAATATTTCTGAGGAAAGACAAAAAGCATTAAAAGTTGCTATTGATAAGATAGAAAAAGACTTTGGGAAAGGCTCAATAATGAGGCTCGGAGATAAGCCCGCAGTAGCAGTAGAAACAATTTCTACAGGGGCATTATCTTTAGATGTTGCACTGGGAATAGGCGGAGTTCCAAGGGGCAGAATAATAGAAGTATATGGCCCTGAAGCTTCAGGGAAAACAACTCTTGCCCAGCATATTGTTGCAGAATGTCAAAAAAAAGGAGGGATTGCCGCTTTTGTTGATGCAGAGCATGCACTTGATCCCGAATATGCAAGAAATTTAGGCGTTAATGTTGATGAATTATTAATTTCACAGCCTGATACCGGAGAACAAGCACTTGAAATAACGGAAGAACTTGTACGTTCAGCTGCTGTTGATGTTGTTGTAGTCGATTCCGTTGCTGCTTTAGTTCCTAAAGATGAAATTGAAGGTGCCATGGAAGATAAACAAATGGGACTCCAAGCAAGATTAATGTCAAAAGCACTCAGAAAATTAACGGGTATTGTCAGCAAAACAAATACTACAGTTATATTCATAAACCAATTAAGACAAAAAATAGGTGTTATGTACGGAAGCCCCGAAACTACAACGGGAGGTAATGCTCTTAAATATTATGCAAGTATCAGACTTGATATAAGAAAGACAGAAACTTTAAAAAAAGATGACAGAGAAATAGGAAACAGAGTAAAAGTTAAAGTTGTAAAAAATAAAGTAGCACCTCCGTTTAGAATTGCGGAATTTGATATAATTTACGGAAAAGGTATAAGTAAATCCGGTTGTATTTTAGATATGGCTGTTAACCTTGATATAGTTAAAAAAGCAGGTGCATGGTTTAGTTATAATGATGAAAAACTTGGTCAAGGCAGAGATAAAGTCAAAGAATTATTTGAAGAAAACAATAAACTTCAAACAGAAATAGAAGAAAAAGTAAGAGAAGCTTTAAAATCTAAAGAATAATTGAGTTTTCAGAAGAAACTTAAATAAAAAAAAGGGATTTATAATAAATCCCTTTTTAAATTTATATAAATATATGATGTTTTATAATACTTAATACAAAATTGCCAAAAAACAGAATGAAAAAAGAAGATATCAAAAGTGCCGGGCCAAACGGTATTGCTATAAATCCCTCTTTATTTACAACTGTTTTTAATCTTTTTATAGTATCAATAGCAAAAAATATAAGTAAAATTACAAATCCAAACCTTACATAAATATTAAATTCAGTTAAATTTAACAATAACATATAAACAATGGAAAGAACGATAAAAGCACCTAAAGAAATTAAAAGTCTGATATGTTTATCCCTGTACAAACGCAGAATAAACTGGGGTAAAATACAAACAGCCTGAATAATTATAGCCAAAATTATAGCGGGAATAACCATTTTTAAGCCTAACAGAGCGCCTGCCCCCGCAGCTAAATATGTATCACCCTCACCAAAGGCTCTTTTGTATTTTTTTATATATACATTAATATCAAATTCTTCCTCATTATCAGTTGAATCAACCTTATTTTCAGAGTCTTCCGTTTTCTCTTCTTCTTGTTTATCCTGAATATTTTCTTCTTTTGTTTCTTCTTTATTGTCTTTTTTCTGAACAAGATAATATGAAAGTTTTGCAAGAACTTCCATTATAACCGCACCAAAAATTAAACCTATAAGTGCAAAATGTATATTATGAGTATAAAAAGAATAAATTAATGCAGTGATAATAAAAATCCAGCTATGAACATCATAAACATATTCTTTTCTGATATCCGTAATTATAATAACCGTTGAAACAGATAATAATATTAACAGAAGAAGCGATTGAATACTAAAGCCAAAGAAAATATATATTAATACAAATGATAAAGCAGTTAAAGCTTCAACCAAAGGATATTGAATACTAACCTTTTCTCCGCAGCTTCTGCATTTTCCCTTTATCGTGAAGAAATACGATAAAATAGGAATATTATCATACCATTTTATAGGAGTATTACATTTAGGGCATTTAGACGAAGGTAATACAATAGACTCTTTAGATAATGCTCTAAGAGCAACTACATTAAGGAAACTTCCGATACAAGCTCCCGTCGCAAATATAAATAGAATTATTATAATATTTTCTGTCATAATATTTAAACCTTTATGCGGTGCGTTCTTTATCAGAAAGAATATTTAAAAGCATACCTAAAGCTTTTTTAAGCCTTCTTGAAACTTGCATTTGCGAAATTCCGAGTTTTTGAGCTATTTGAGTCTGGCTTAAATCATCAAAATAGTTCATAATAACAACTTCTTGCAATTTAACATCCAGTTTTTTAATAGCCTCATTAATAAGTATTTTATCTTCTTGGAACGATTCCAAATTATAATGATTATCATCCGCAATTTTATCAAACAGAGATAACGATTCGTCATTACCCGAATTAATAAATTGATCTAAAGAAATAGTCTGTTTTCTTCTTTCAACATCAATAACTTCTTTTATTTTGCCTACAGACGTACCAAGCTCCTCAGCCAGCATTGTTTCTGTCGGCTCATTACCGTCATCATCTTTTAATTTAAGCATTAACTTATTAACTCTGTACGCAAGCTCATAAATTTCTCTCGGAGCTTTAATCATAGAAACTTTATCACGTAAATAATGTCTTATTTCACCGGTAATAAGATAAGTAGCATAAGTTTTAAAATTTTCACTAACTTTAGGATTATATAACTGAATAGCTTTAACTAATCCTACACTTCCGACTTGAATAATATCTTCAACAGGGTCAGTATTACGTCTTGCAAGACCTCTTGCTATTTTCTTTACCAAAGGCATGGCAGCTAATACAATAACATTTTGTAAATGCTTTTTATCTTTCTCATCATCAGCAGCTTTGTATAATCTTAACCATTCTGCTATTTCATCATAATTAACTGTATATTCTGGCATTAAATAATTCCTTTAGTCCTCCAAATAGATTATATCATATTTAGTTCAAATGAATAAGGTAAAATATCATTTATTTTATAAGTAATGCAGGAATTATCATCATTTTCTAAGATAATATCAATGTTTTGAGCATTATTAAATTCCTGAATCCACTGTCTGCAAGCACCGCAAGGGAAGCATTTTTTTGATTTAGGTGAATAAACGGCAATTTTTAAGAGCTGGGACTTTTCACCCGAAGCAATAGCCGTTGAAATAGCATTTCTTTCCGCACACAACGAAAGCCCGAAGCTAGAATTTTCCACATTACATCCTGAATATACGTTGCCTGATTCATATAAAACACAAGCTCCTACAGGAAAATTAGAATATTTGCAATAAGCATTCTTACTAACAGACTTAGCTATTTCTAAAAGTTCTTCATTTGTCCGCATTAATTTTTCCCTTATTTCCTATAGTTATTTTATAACCAAAGCCCATATTAGAATATACGGTATTTGAATGATATAATATAGATGTGTTTACAATAGTTAATCTATTTACCTAAATTGCTTAAGTTATATTATTATATTATAGTGTGTATTAATATTTAAAAAAAAATTAAAAGGTACCTTGGAGGGATTTTGACGGAAAAAATCAGAATAACAGGAGGAAAACAGCTAAAAGGCGAAGTTAATATATCAGGCGCCAAGAATGCCGTATTAAAATTAATGGCAGCCGCTCTTCTTGCAAAAGGTGAAAGTAAAATCTACAACGTACCCGAACTTACTGATGTTGTAATAATGCTTAATGTATTAGAACAGTTAGGCGCAAAAACATCTTATAACAGAGAAGAAAAATCATTAACAATCGATGCCTCAAATATAACAAGTGTTACGGCGAGTTATGAACTTGTAAGCAGGATGAGGGCATCATTTATAGTATTAGGCGCTTTAGTAGGCAGGTGCAAAGAAGCTGTTGTTGCCTTGCCGGGCGGATGTGCTATTGGTGAAAGAAAAGTTGATTTTCATATAAAAGGTTTAGAAGCTTTAGGTACTAATATTAAAATTGAAAATGGTTATGTACATGCTAAAGCAAAAAAATTAACGGGTAATGATATCTATTTAGATATACCCTCTGTTGGAGCTACCGAAAATA
>CANROV010000127.1 GCA_947632315.1 Candidatus Gastranaerophilales bacterium | reverse complement strand
GCAACTATTAACGGAAATAAGGCTAATATCGGAACTGCCATAATTAAAAATATAAATGTATTAATTACCGTTAAATAAAACTCTTTAGAATGAATTAATGCTATATAATTCTCTGGCCCTATAAAAACCGGATTATATATATCCGAAGAATAGTCTTTTAAACTTATAATAAATGTTTGAAAAAATGGAATAAAGAAGAATACAAACAATAAAACTATTGCAGGCAGTAAAAATAAATACGGAATATATTTTTTATAATATATATTCAATTAATTATCCTTTGTTCTTTTTTGATTATAAATCGTATTGGCAATATTTGCATTAAAAATGTTTTTAATAAATTAAGAGGATTTTTTATGTCAATATTTTATCAAATAAAAAAATTATATAAAAAAATATATAAATATGCTAATGTAAACTTTATTCAAAATAATGTATGTTTTAAAAATTCGACAACAAAACGATTTGTTACAGCTTCTGCCAGCATAAATTTTACGGGAGAAACTGAAAATAAAAAACAATCAATTAATAATAAATTAAAATCCGTAATAAAAAAATATATTAATTCACCCGAAAAACTTATTCAATATATTAAATTATTAGGAATAAAAGTCTATAAAATAAATAACGCCGAAAAAATACTTGAATCGCTTCAGGAAGAAGAAGGATTTATTTTGCCTCAAACGGGAATAAAATCATTATTGTTAAATAATTTAATCAGTTTATATACTCAAAAAAGACTAAGTGTTGAATTATCATCACCTCCAATGTTTATATTCAATAAAAATAATACTGAAATATATACAATAATAAGAGCTTTGCATAAATATTACGGATTTAAATATAATTTGCCGGGCTATGATGAAAAATCGCAAAAAATTTATAAAAAAATCTATAAAGGTAAAAATTCAGAAGCGGAAATAAATTCTTGCTCCATAAATGATATACTTGCTTGCAGGGAAGCATTGGCAAGAGATTTAGAATCAATAAATTTTGCACTGGAATTTTCTGTTGAAAATGAATGTGCAAAGAAAGCTCTAAAAAAAATAAAAGAAAATAATTCCGCAAGTATTTAAATTAATTCGTTTTCATCAATATTTAAAGGGAGTTTGACGGTAAAAGTTGAACCTTCATTTTCTTTACTTTCAACTGTTACAGAGCCGTTATGATATTTTTCAATGGTTAATTTAACAAGATGCAGACCAAGCCCCGTACCTTTTATCGTATGTGTTGCATTTTCAACCCTGTAAAACCTGTCAAAGATTTTATCCAAATGTTCTTTTGCTATCCCTATACCATTATCCTTGACGGAAAATTCAACATATTTATTATCATCACAGACACAAGATGTAACTAAAATATCCTTGCCGTCAGGGGAATACTTTATTGCATTAGATAAAAGATTTCTTATAACTCTGTCCATACTTTCAATATTAATTGGGACTTTGGGAATTTCACCCGCTTTCTTTAAAGTTATTTTAATATTTTTTTCGTCTGCAAGAATTTTAATGGAATTAATATTTTGTTCTAAAAGCTCGATAAGATTAGTATATTCTTTTTTCAAAGCAATATTCCCCGATTCAAGCCGTGAAAAGTCAAGAATATCATTAACCATTGTATGAAGTCTTTTTGCTTCATTATCAATAGTATTCATAAATTCTTTTTTTGTATCCTCATCAAAATCATCACCGTTATGGCATAAAGTATCAATGTATGTTCTTAAAACGGTAACAGGAGTCCTTAATTCATGTGATACATTTGAAATAAAAGTATTTTTAAGTTTATTAACTTCTGTTTCACGTGTTATATCAATAAGAACAATGATATAACCGACATAGTCCTGCTGTTTTGAAAACATGGGAGAAATCATGGCTTTTATTGTCCTTTTCCCCGCTTCTATATTAAATTCAACAGGTTTTGATTCAATAATATTTAACGGAGTATCTTTAAATTCTTCTATCTTTTCAAGAAAACATTTTTGTCCGTGAGAATCTATGTAATTTTGGATTTTAGTATTTATAAAATCTTTTTCCTCCACTTCAAGCATATGAAGAGAAGCGGAATTAGCAAGAACAATATTATCAAAGTTGTCACAAACTATAACACCGTTAATTATGCTCATAAGTACAGCTTCGAGCTTATTACGTTCTAAAGTCAGCTGTTCAATGTTTTGTTCTTCGTATTTAGAAAGGATTTTAGACATATCATTAAAAGCGTCGGTTAATTCACCGGTATTTTCCGTTTCGAGCTTCACGCCGAACTGCCCCGTAGAAATTTGTTTAACTCCTTTGTAAAGATTTTTGAGTTCTTTTGACATAAGCAGAAAACTGGATAAAAGTAAAACGGTAAATGTAAGCCAGGTTAGGGCAAAAATACCGAATAAAGTTTTCTTTGTTGTGGAAGATATTAATTTTATTCCTTTCCCTGTTAAACCTACAATAACGGAACCGGTAATATTGTTATTAAATACAACGGGCGAGCTGACACTTAATACCGTATCATCATCATTAACCGGAAGATGTTTCTTTGATGAATATATTATTTTGTTATTTTTATCTTTGTATTCGATAAAAGATATATCTTCGTTATTTTCTATAAAAGAAGAAAATCTGTCTTTTAAAATTAAAGCTTTTTGTTCTTCCGAAACATTTTCAAAATCTGATGTCTGTGCAGCAATAGCTTTTGTGGTAAGCTGTGCAAATTCAGAATAGTTTTTATCAAGTTTATTTTGGATATTATTAATTGAGATAAGTGCAATAATACCTATAATAACAGAGCCTATGATAAGCCAGGTGAATATAATTTTAGCCTGCGTATTTAAGTGAAATATTTTTAAATTCATAAAATGAATTATAGCATATAAGAAATTTTGTTTTAACTATATTAAATCTGATTATTGTAAACAAATGTAAAAAAAATAAATTTTATTTCAAGTTTGTAAAACAAAATGACGATATAAGGAATGTCAAAAAATATGATTAAAAAATATTACCAGGAGAATAAATATGCCGGAAATTGATATGTCCAAATATCTTGTAGATAATGAGAAATGGTTAAAACCTGCAGGAACTGAAGAAGGCGGTCAGTATCAAACTGACGGAACGCTGACTAATGATGAAGTATCAATATTCTTTTCTTCAGGACATTTGCAATTTGATCCTGACAGTTCCACAAATGGAGATGAATTTATTTCAAATGAAGAGTTTGACGGATGGTATGAGGCAAACAAAGAAGCAATAAGTGCTTTTTTAGATAAAGAACAATATGGTATTTCTTATGAAGATGCAAGAGATGATGTATATAATGCTGTAGTAGACTTGGCACAAAATTATTCATCATACGATGCTATGGATAATTTAAATGATAATTCCGAATTAAATATAAGAAATAGTAATAATGATATAACAAAGGTAGATATAAAAGATATACAATTTGAAGAAAATGATTCTGCTTTAGCTGAAAATTCTGCGGATGTTCCTGCTGAAGGTACTTATATAAAGGATATTCCGCAAGATGACGGAACAATAAAACATATGAAGTACGAAAATGGTCAATTAGTAACTGAAACATATACTGATAGTGATAACAATAAAATAAGTGAAATTTCCTATAAAGATGGCTTAAAAACTAATGAAGTTGAATATATTAGAGATAATCAATATACTCAAATAGTTAATACTAATTATGATTCTGATGAAAAAATAACAGATAAAACTTCTTATAATTTTGATAAAGACGGGAATGTAAAATATTTACAAGAAAGAGAAAATAATGTGAATAATTCGGGATTTTCGCGCATACAAAATGTTAGTGTTAATCAGCAAGAAAGTGATTTCGAGCTTTTTTATGAGAACAATGACGGAAGTATTACCGTAACGGATTATAGAAATGGTTTATATACGGTAAATGAAAATAATGAAGCAATAGAAGTACAAACACAATCATATCCGGGAGATAATAATACAAAAATGGTAACGGAAAAATATGCTGACGGTACTGAGAAATATTTCTTTGTAGTATATAATCCGATAACAGGAGGCAGTGCAAAGCTTGAAACGAATGAAACTTTCACTGATAATATTCCGGATAATAATGTAAATTATGCGTTTGGACAAAAAGAGAGTGTGTACTTTTTAACCAAATAAAAAGAGCTGAGTGTTAAGGTACACTAAAAGTGCCTGAGTTAATACATAAAAGCAGATTAAATTGTTTATAATACTTGGATAAATCAGTGATTTATTCAAGTATTATTTAGCTGTAAAAAAAAATAAGTTAATAAGAGGGGCTTGACACTGGGAGTCAATATTTATGATGATTTAACTTGAATCATCATAAATTTGTATGCAATATGTTAACAAATGTTTAAAAACGCATTTAAAAAAGAGCATTTTGCTTGACGGGCATGTTTTAGCAAGTATGATTTTATAATGGCAATCAGTTGTCTTTAGTTGAAAATATTAATAATTTTATAAATAGTTGTAGTACACCACATAATGAGAGGTGAATGAATGTTGAAGAAAAAATATTCTGAAAGAATAACTCCGATGGGCATGCCCAAAACAAGATTGGATGACTTACCGGATTTAATCGAAATTCAGAAAAAGTCATTTGAGTGGTTTTTAAAAGAAGGATTGAAAGAAGAATTTCTTTCATATTCGCTTTTTGCCGAATTACACTTTTGATAATCCAAAATACTCTTTGGAAGAAGCAAGAATACATGATGCTACCTACGCAAAACAATTACGTGTAATGGCCCGTTTGATTAACCGTGATACGGGTGAAATAAAAGAACAAGAAGTTTATATCGGTGATATTCCGACAATGACAAATAAAGGAACATTTATAGTAAACGGTGCGGAACGTGTTATAGTATCACAGATTGTACGTTCACCCGGAATATACTTTAAACGTGAAATTTCACCCACCGGTAAACGCTTATTTAATGCAACATTAATACCGAATAGAGGCGCTTGGTTAAAAATAGAAACCGACGCAAATGATATAATCTATGTAAAAATAGATAAAAACAGAAAAATATTAGCAACAACACTATTAAAAGCATTGGGTATAACAGTTTCTGAAATGGAAACTTTGTTTACTCATTTTGAGTTTTTAAAGAAAACATTAGATAAAGATACAGCCGAAACAACAGATGAAGCATTAATAGAAGTATACAAAAAGCTTCGTCCGGGTGATCCGGCTTCAGCAGCAGGCGGACGTTCAATTATTGAATCACGTTTCTTTGATGATAAAAAATACGATATAGGAAGAGTCGGCCGTTATAAATTAAACAAAAAATTAAATTTAAATGTTGCAGAAACACAAAGAACACTTACTATTCAAGATTTGGTTGCAGCGGTTGAATATTTGGTAAATTTAACATACGACGAAGGAAGCTGTGATGATATCGACCACTTGGGAAACAGAAGAATCCGCTCAGTCGGCGAGTTGTTGCAAAACCAATTCAGAGTAGGTCTGTCAAGAATTGAAAGAATTGTTAAAGAAAGAATGACTCTTCAAAATTCAGAAACACTTACTCCTTTGAACTTATTAAATACAAAACCGTTAATAGCTTCATTAAAAGAGTTCTTTGGTTCTTCACAGTTATCACAATTTATGGATCAAGTAAATCCGTTAGCGGAATTAACACATAAAAGACGTATATCTGCTTTAGGGCCGGGCGGTTTGGTAAGAGAACGTGCAGGGTTTGCCGTTCGTGATATTCATCCTTCACATTACGGAAGAATATGTCCTATAGAAACACCGGAAGGGCCAAACGCAGGTTTGATAGGTTCATTAGCTACTCACGCAAGAGTTAATGATTACGGATTTATTGAA
>CANROV010000126.1 GCA_947632315.1 Candidatus Gastranaerophilales bacterium | reverse complement strand
GTTTATATGAATACAAAGGTTTATCTTTATTTATGTAACGGAAAATTATATGTATCTGAAAAATACTTGGTTTCAAAAGATACACAAAAACATAGAGAAAAAGAACGTCTTAAAATTAAAAATATTTATCTAAAGAGTTATAGAAAAGTTTTAAGCAAATAATCTGCTTATAAATTCCACTTACATTTGGCTTTAAATAATATGGAAGTGGTGGCAAAGAGTTTAATAAAAGGTATAAAAATTTAAAAAGAATGTTTAATATTAAGTAAAGTGGCATTAATGCTCGATTTTATTGTTATAGGATATATTTATGAAAACTGAAAAAACATCACGAGATAAATTTATAGAAATTAATTGTCGATAATAGGGTAAATACTATAATTTAATAGATGTATTAAAAAAAATCGAAAAATTTTGGTATATTGAATTTAAAATATCAAGTGCTAAATTGTAAGTTCAAATTTCAAATTATTTATATGAAAATAATTTTTATCATATAAATAATTTATAAGCTTTCTTGACTCTATTGAACACTTTTTGAACTGTGTTTGAAATAAGTTTTAATAAAAATCAATTGTAAGATTAATCTATTTATAATAAAAAATCGTTATTGAATTGCATTATATATATCTAATTTTAATTCTTCATCGTAATTATATGTTCCATCCATAATAGCCGTCATAATACGATGTAATAGTTCTTTTGAAATTTTACCGGACGCAACTTCATAACTAATATTCTCAGTTATTGCAAAAAAATCTTTAGCAACTGCCATGTAGCCATTTAATAATAAAAAATGTGCAGACAAAGTTATTGCAATTCGCTTATTCCCATCTTCAAAACAATGAAACTTGCATGCTCCAAAAAATAAATGTGTCAGTTTATCAACAAAAGTTGGGTAATAATCATCATTTTTTATATGTTCAAGTACGCTTTCAAGTTGTCCGATATTTAGACGCCCCTCCAGACCTCCGCCACTATATTTAATAGTTTTTTTATGTGTTTCTATTGCCTGTTCTATTGTTATATATTGAATGGCCATTAATTACGTTCCTTTAATCTTTTAAGGACATCTTGGTTTTCTTGCATTAATTTCTCTAATTCATCTCCGGTTGCACCCAAAAATTTTTGGTATTCGTCTTTGTCTAGAGGTTGAATATATTCAGCTAATTGATAATGAAATGCCTCTCTGAGAGCCATATCTCTGCTTGCCATTTTTGTTCTTCCTCTTTGGATATGCAGCAATTATGTCAAGAATTTCGCTATAAAAAGTATCTCTTACTTTCTCATTTTCCTTTAAATCTAATATTTTTTTATATTCTACAGCTTTTTCTTTAAATATGCTAACATATATTAAATCTGTAAAATGTGCATATTTAAATTTATTATCTTCTACATAATTTTTCAAAGCATCAGTAAATTGTCTTCTGTAATTTTCTTCCTGTATTGAGGCAAAAACAAAATCTTTATCGCGTTGATTTATATATTTGGTTCCACCACCGGTTTTCCTATTTATTAAATCAATTACAATATCTAACATCATCTGCCTTAAAGCTCTTGCTTTTTCGCTTTCAGAAAGAAGCATTGCCATATTTAAAAATGCTTTAAAATCAAACAATCCTAAATTTCTAATTTTGTGAGGGACATTAATGTCCCTCACAAAATTAATATCAGCATTTAAAAATTCTGATAGTTTTTTACCCTTTAATACTATGTAACCATTAGAAACCAATTCTTCATTGTTTTGTTCAATATACCTGCTTATAGTTCTAATGTCCACATCAAAGAAATCAGCGGTCATTTCTTTTGTAACGTACATTTTATCATTCCAAACAATTCCTTCAACTCCGGATTTTTCTTGAATTTCTGCCACAGCAATTTCATTATTTAAAATATTTTGTCTATCTATTCTGGAATTAGTTAAATCTTTGACCATATACACCTTCCTTATACTTCCATTATATTATCAGTCCATAATTCACATTGAGTCATTACCGTTTGTAATGCATCCTCTTGACCTTCCGGCGGATAATTATATTTTTTAAGTAATCTTTTTATAATCTTACGCATTTTTGCACGTGCAGATTCTTTTTTCTGCCAGTCAATCGTTTTATTAGAACGAAGCGTATCAGTTAATTCTTTTGTCATGGCAACTAATTCTTCATTCTGATAGAAGTCTTTAACTGCTTGTGGTTTTGTTAGAGCATCATAGAACGCCGTTTCCTCTTTTGATAATCCATTAATAGGCTGTTCACCTTCTGCTATTTGTTTTGCCATTTTTAACAGCTCTTCAATAACTTCAGCATTAGTAATTAAGCCGTTAATATATCTATTTATTGCCATTTGCATCATTTCACTAAATTTTTCACTTTTAACGGCATTTGTTCTTTTATAAACAGAAATCTGTTCTGCTAATAGTTTTTTCAAAATTTCAACTGCAAGATTTTTTTCTTTCATCTTTGCAATTTCATCTAAAAACTTCGGATCAAAGAGCGAAAATTCTTCTTTAATATCCGAGAATAAATTGATTACACCCTCACTTTTAATACTTTGTTTTAGTAGTTCATTTATTCTTGCATTCATTTCCGGCAATGAAATCTTTTTACCAACACCTGTATTAGTTAATCTTCCGATTAATACTCTGATTGATTCAAAGAATGCCGCCTCAATTCTTTCATCATCTTTAGCAATTGAGGAGCATAACGACAGTGCTTGGTGCAACATTAGAGCTTCTTTTAAATATAAATCTTTTTTATCTTGCATAGAGGGATTAATTAAGAAGTTAACCGCACCTGATATTGTTTTGGCTCTGTCAAGATCAGAGCCTGTCATAAATTTAGAATAATCATAACCATGTAATAAATCTTGGCAAACTTCCAATTTTTCTTTAAATTTAGGATATGACATTTTTGAAATGTCCATATTGCCATAATTCTTTCTATCTCTTACGGTGTAATCATTCATTGCTTGTTTTAATGCTGTTGCAATTCCAACATAATCAACAATTAAGCCACCTTCTTTATCTCTGAATACTCGATTTACTCTTGCAATAGCCTGCATAAGATTGTAACCCGACATTGGTTTATATACATACATTGTAGCAAGTGACGGAACATCAAATCCTGTGAGCCACATATCAACAACAATTGCTATTTTTAACGGATCATCATTATCCTTAAAACGTTTTGCAAGTTCATTTTTATATGTCTTATTGCCAATTACATTTCGCCAATCTTCAGGATCGTTATTATCTGATGTCATAACAACTGCAATTTTTTCTTTATTCTTTTCGCCCCATTCCGGTCGTAGTTCCAAAATCCTGCGATAAATTTTCATAGCAATTTGTCGAGAATATGCAACTATCATTGCTTTACCGGTTAAGAGGCTTTCTCTGTTGTTTTCATAGTGATTTAAAATATCATCTACAAGAGAATTTATCGTATTTTCATTACCTAATACTTCTTCAAAGTTTGCTAATTGTCTCTTGCTCTTTTCAACAACATCAGCATCTGCATTTAACGACATTATTTCGTATTCTTTATCAATTAATGCTAATGTAGCAGAATCAAGTTGCAATTTTACAACTCTGCTTTCGTAGTAAACAGGACGAGTTGCACCATCTTCAACAGCTTGTGTCATATCATAAATATCAATATAATCTCCGAACACTTCTCTTGTGTTTCTGTCTTTAACCGAAATTGGCGTTCCTGTAAAACCTATATAAGTTGCGTTTGGCAGACAATTTCTTATAATTCTTGCCGCACCTGTTTTAATTTTTCCTGTTTTATCATCAACTTTTTCAGCGAATCCATATTGACCTCTGTGAGCCTCATCTGCCATAACGATTATATTTCTGCGTTCTGACAATGGTTCATCTGATTCTTCAAATTTTTGCATTGTTGTAAAAATAATGCCGTTAGCTTCTCTGCCATCAAGCCAATCTTTTAATCCGATATCAGATGATGACGGATTTTCGCCTAACTTCCTGCAAGTAGCTTGGATGGGAGTTTGTCTTAAAAAGTCCTTACATCTTGAGAATTGTCCGTATAATTGATTATCTAAATCGTTGCGGTCTGTCATTACAACAATAGTTGGGCTGTTTAGGGTTTCTTGCAACAAGTGAGCATAGAATACCATTGATAATGATTTTCCGCTTCCTTGGGTGTGCCAAAATACACCGCCTCTTCCGTCAGTTTGCGTTGCGTGTTTTGTTGATTCTATTGCTTTTTTGACGGCGAAGTATTGATGATATCCTGCAAGTATTTTGAAACTGTCAGCTCCGTCTTTATTAAAACAAATAAAATTCTTTATAATATCGAGTAATCTGCTTTTCTCAAAAATACCCTCGATAAACGTATCAAATTGTGCGTATTGCGTATTTTCATAATTACCGTCTTTGGTTTTCCATTCCATATATCTGTCTTCGCCTGAAGTAATCGTACCGGCTTTAGATGTTAGCATATCAGACATTACGCAAATTGCATTATAGATAAACATTGAAGGAATTTCTTTCATGTAGTTCCTTATTTGTCTATATGCGGCAGAAGCATCAGTTTCTTCTCTTGAGGGAGATTTTAGTTCAAATAAAACAACAGGTAAACCATTTAAGAAAATCAAAACATCAGGTCTTTTTTCGGAATTTTCAATAAAAGTCCATTGGTTTGCTACAATAAATGAGTTGTTTTCAGGTTTATTATAATCAACAAGATAAATTATTGTTGAACGTTGTTCCCCATTTTCCATATAACGAGCTTGAATACCGTTCTGCAAATAATCCATAAAAACCATATTTTGTTGTAATAACTCGTTATTATCTATATTTTTAATTTTGTATAGTGCATCTTGAATTGCATCTTCAGGAGCATTTTTGTTTAGTCTGTGGATATAATCTACGAGTACAGCTTCGTATAAAGGACTATAAAAATCACGAGTTTCAATATCCGGTCCCCAGACATGTTGATAACCCATATTTTGGAACAGTTCTATTACTGAATTTTCATAACTTTCTTCTGTGTATAGTCCTTGCATAGCCACTCCTTTTATATTTCTTCAAGTCCGCCAAATACAAGATATGCCTTATCTCCTCTGTAAAGAAGATCAGGAACTTTTTCACCATGAAAAGCAACACTTGCAAAATAGCCACCATAATTGTTACAATTATTTTTAATTGCTAGAATATTATCAGGCTTTGGGGTCTTATTCTCTGGATACTTTGTATATCTAATGACAACAAATTTTTTATTGTGGTGTTCATCTTCAAACCACAATTGCGGATCTATACCTATAATATTTTGGTATGACAAAATTTGATAATGAAGTTGGTTTACAATGTAATCTCTTACGATTTGAATGGCAAAGTCGTACAATTCCCATTCAGACATTACTACAGGTAAATCAGATACAATTCCTTCAACATCAATCAAATCCCCTGTAACAGCATGATATAAATTCCAACCCTGACCAATAGGTTTTAATGTATTATATGCAGGATTTAACGGATCGTTAACATATACCTTATAAACACAGGGTATTAAATTATTTTTATTACATTCATTTATAAGATTATCTCTGTATTGATTGGGCAAATAGGACTTTTTTGTATTTTCATCTATTATTTCAATCAAAATACAAAAAATTTGATTCTTATAGGCGATTGATAAGTGTTCAAAACAAGGATAGGTTAAAATTGTTTTTAACCAATGCGCTCCATTTGATTTTTTCATAACTTCCTGAAGCCAACAGCCAACTAAAGTTCTTACATCAACAAAGAATTGTGTTGGACTTGGTCTGTCAATTGGATACATAAGCTCAGTAATATTTTCATTCATATTACTTATATTTGATTTTTCATTTGTATTATCCATTTTTTTCTTAAAAAAATCGAACATTTTATCCTCATTTATTTTTCACTAAACGATAATTTATCGGTG
>CANROV010000125.1 GCA_947632315.1 Candidatus Gastranaerophilales bacterium | reverse complement strand
GACCATTGGAGTCATTGTAATTCCAATTGTATATACTGCTCTGTTCAAACAAGCAAGCCAAAAACAAAAAATAATGTTTTAAATGCCGTAAAAGAACTGATTAAAAAAGGAAAATTTAAAAACACTGGAGAAATAACTTTCCAAGGTGGAGAACCTACTATCCTTAAAGAATTTGAGGATTTGTTAAAGCTATTTTTAAAAGAAGATTCAAGAATAAGAATTCATTCTTCAGGAATAAAATTCAGCCGTGCAATTAGAGAAGGATTAAAAAAAGGTAAGGTAACAGTTGTTATTTCGCCTGACAGCGCTAAAAAAGATACATACAAAATAATAAAACGCGTCGATAAATCGAATAATGTTTGGGATAACATTAAACACTACAGAAAACATCTGCCTGTTGAATTTATTCCGCTTGTAAAAGTAAAATATATAATTATTCCCGGAATAAATGATACGCTGGAAGAAATTAATGAGTTTTTGAAAAAAATTAAAGACTTTGATATAAAAAGTATAGTTTTAGATGTTGAATATACTTATGCTAACAGAAATATAGGAAATATTTCGCCTCACATTTATATGCTTATGGATTATATTGAAAATTTTGCTAAAAATAATAATATAAACTATGAATTATATGATTCGGCAAAATATGCTTCTATTGCAAGAAAATTTGAACCGACATCGAATTTTGAAATGTTGAATTTTAAACCAAAATTTGAAGAATATAAAAACAATAATGTAAAACAAAATATACATTATAATATTTAATCTGATATAACTATGCTACAATAAAAATAGTATTCGGAGGAAAACATGATAACAACAGATGATGTAAAACACGTTGCAAAATTGGCAAGATTGGAATTGAGCGAGGAAGAAACAACTCAATATACAAAACAATTAGGCGATATATTAAAGTACGTTGAACAAATGAATGAAGTAGATACAACAGGTATAGAACCTATGCCGCACGCTGTTCCTGTATATAATGTTATGCGTGAAGATGTTGTAAAATATGAAAATACTAAAGATGAAATGATGAAAAATGCTCCTTATGAGGAGGATGGTTTCTTTAGAGTGCCTAAAATCAATTAGTTAAACAAGAATTGAGGAATTAATGAGTACAAAATATATATTTGTTACAGGCGGTGTTGTATCGTCACTTGGAAAAGGAATAGTTGCTGCGTCATTGGGTCGATTACTGAAAGCAAGAGGTTTCAGTGTTGTTATTCAAAAATTTGACCCTTATATAAATGTTGACCCCGGTACTATGAGTCCTTTTCAACATGGTGAAGTTTTTGTAACCGATGACGGCGCTGAAACTGATTTGGATTTAGGTCACTATGAACGTTTCACAGATACTAATTTAGGCAAAATTAATAACGTTACCTCGGGCAGTATTTATCAAACCGTTATAAATAAAGAACGCCACGGCGATTACCTCGGGGCAACGGTTCAAACAATTCCTCATATTACAAATGAAATAAAATCAAGAATAAAAAAAGCAACACAGCAATTTAAACCAGATTTTATTATCGCAGAAATAGGCGGAACAATAGGTGATATTGAAAGTTTGCCGTTTATTGAAGCAATCAGGCAATTCCGCTCTGAAACAGGATTCGGAAATAGTATATCTATTCACGTTACTCTGCTTCCATATCTGCCTACATCAGGTGAGTTAAAAACAAAACCATCTCAGCACAGCGTTACTAATTTAAGAAGTTACGGTATACAGCCTGAAATTTTGGTCTGCAGAACTGCAAAACCTATTCCAAAAAAGGAAAAAGAAAAATTGGCGCTGTTTTGCTCGGTTCCAAAAGATGCAGTTATTGAATGCAGGGATATGAAAAGTATTTATGAAGTTCCGTTGGCACTTGAAGAACAAAATATGGCTTCTGTTGTACTCCAAAGATTATTTATGCAGGATGTTAAGCCTGATTTGGAATCCTGGAAAAATCTTGTTTATAAAATAAAAAATCCTGAAAAAACAATTAAAATTGCAATTGCAGGCAAATATACAAAGCTGTCTGACGCCTATATTTCGGTTGTAGAATCCTTAAAACACGCAGGATATAAGCATAATGCACAAGTTGATATTAAATGGATAAATTCGGAAGATTGTATTGAATATTCGAAAGCAAAAGAGGCATTATCAGATGTTGACGGGCTTGTAGTTCCCGGGGGATTTGGTATAAGAGGTATTGAAGGCAAATTAAATGTTATAAGATATGCCAGAGAGAATAACCTGCCATTTTTAGGGCTGTGCCTTGGTATGCAATGTGCCGTAATTGAATATGCAAGAAATGTAGCAGGATTAAAAGACGCAAATTCAATGGAATTTAATGAAAATACTCCATACCCCGTAATTGATTTAATGACGGAGCAGAAAAATGTTGAAGGATACGGCGGTACAATGCGCCTGGGTCAATTTGAATGCCGTATACAAAAAGGAACAAAAGCTGAAAAAGCTTATGGAACCGATGTAATATATGAACGTCATCGCCACAGATATGAAGTAAATAATGAATACAGAAAACAAATTTCAGACGCAGGTTTGGTATTTTCAGGATTATCTCCTGACGGAATGTTATGTGAAATGATAGAACTGCCTAAAAACGATTGGTTTGTAGCATGCCAGTTCCATCCTGAATTTAAATCACGCCCCGAACATCCGCACCCGTTATTTAACGGATTAATTGAAACAGTTATAAAACAGTCTGAAAAGAAAAGCAAAAAATTAGTTAATGCTTAAATAAAGATATTGATATGAAAAAATTTATTAGTATTTTATTTAAAATAATAATTATTTTATTTTATGTTTTTATATTATTAATATTTTTTGATTTTGTATTATTTAGACAAGTATTAAAAATAGGAATGCCATTTTTAGATAATTTGGGAACAAAATCATACAGAATACCTGCTGCATATACCGGTTTTGTTCTTGAAAGTATAATGGATGGTCAAAATTCTTATGATAAAGTTAAATTTTTTAAAAGTAATAATGATACATTGAAAATAGCGTTCTTTGGCGGTTCTACGGGGCAGTATTTAAATGAAGAATATTTGAATAAAAAATTTAAAGAATATTTTAAGCAGGATGTTGAATTAAGAAATTTATCATGTTCCAGCAGTAATCACAGACAGCATTTGCATATGATGTTAGAAATTCTTCCAAAATATAATCCTGACATTATAGTATTTTACGGAGGAGTTAATGAACTTATACAACCGTTATGGTATGATCCAAGACCGGGCTATCCGTATAATTTTTATTACAAAAGTGAAACCTCTCCTTTTAAACAATTTTTAATTGAAAATTCTGCTTTGATTTCCGAATGGGAATATAGAAAGAGAAAAATAACTCCCTACCAAAAATTGAAAGATGAATATAAACCGGCAACTGAGAATTGGTGGAATGATATAATTAATAAATATTTTGAAACTTTAAAATTATCAAATAATTTTGCCGGTACTTTAGATTCTGCTTTTTATGGGAAAACTAAATTTATTGCGTTTTATCAACCTTATAACATCGATTTAATAGAAGATAAAGGTGATTTTAATGCTGTTAATGAGAGAGTTAGAAAAGAATTAAAAAAATATAATTATATTGTTGATATTCACGATGAATTTAATAATTTTAATTCTGATATTTGGGATGATTATTGTCATGTAAAGTTTGACTCAGGTGCTAACGAACATATAATTGACGTAATAGCCAAAATTACAGCCCAAAGATTTGCTGAAAAAAAATAAATCTATATTAATACATTTTATCTAAGTCTTTAGATTTTTTACGCCAATCTTTGACTACTTTTACCTGCAAATCTAAATATATCTTTTTTCCTGCTGTTTCTTCAAGCTCTTTTCTTGCTTCCGTACCGATTTTTTTCAACATAGAAGCATTTTTTCCGATAATAATTCCTTTTTGCGTTTCCTGCTCAACTATAATTTGAGCAGTGATACGGTCAATGTTTTCTTTTTCTTCATAACTGTCAATAATAACTGCTACACTATGCGGAATTTCATCATGAGTGTATAAAAGAATTTTTTCTCTTATAAGCTCACGGGCAATATTGCGCATGGTTTCATCGGTTATTTCGTCATCTTCATATATTTTTTCACCTATAGGAAGCTTCCTTATTATATTTTTTATTAATGTATCAAAGTTTCTGCCTGTTTTTGCCGAAATTTTTATGCAGGGATAATTCTTTTCAAATAAAGTTTTATATGTTAAAAGGTTTGCTTCTCTTTTGTTAATATCTTTTTCTAAATCATATTTGTTTGCAACGATTAGCATTTCACCGTTATATGACTTTAAAACATTTTCAACAATCCACTTATCGCCTCTGCCAGCTGATGTTGACCCGTCTACAACAAATAATACCAAATCTACATCGGGAATAGCACTTTTTGCCTCATCAACAAGACATTCACCTAATTTATCAACCGGTTTATGAATCCCCGGAGTATCCACAAAAACTATTTGAGCTTCATCCGTTGTTAAAATCCCGTTAATTCTTCGTCTTGTTGTCTGTGCTTTATTTGTGGCAATAGCAATTTTCTGTCCGATAAGTCTGTTTAATATCGTAGATTTACCGACATTAGGGCGCCCGATTATTGCAACATATCCGAATTTATAATGTTTCATTTTGTTCCGCAGTTTCTAACATCTGAGGTTCCGACTCTACAAACGGAGTATCTTTTCTCATAATAACTCTTGAAATTCTTATTCCGTCAAGCTCTATTACTTCAAAGGAAAGATTTTTATCTTCTACCTTGTCGCCGATTTCAGGCTCTCTGCCAAGAAGCCCGAATACGTATCCGCCTATTGTTTGAAAATCTTCACTCGGTATATCTAAATCAAATTTTTCATTGATGTCCTCAATATTCATTTGGGACGAAACATTTAAAGTATTATCATCAATTTTAATTAATTCGGGAATTGGCGACTCATCAAATTCATCGTAAATTTCACCTACAATTTCTTCAATAATATCCTCAACCGTAACAATACCCGCAATGCCTCCGTGTTCATCAACAACGGCAGCTATTTGGTTTTTAGTGGTAGTAAAATCATTTAATAAATCGCTTATAAACTTATTTTCCGGAATAATTAGTATTTCACGCGCCAGTGATTTTATTTCAAATCCTTCCTGTTCAAAAGTTTTATCTCTTAAAGCTTTTAGAGCGTCTTTTGCATTGATAACACCTATTAAATTGTCGACTGTATCCTCATAAATAGGAATACGAGTATGCCCTGACTCAATAATAACATCAATTAAAGTATCTAAATTTTCTTCTGCGTCAATAAATTGAACCTGAGGACGGGGAATCATAATTTCTTTAACTACGGTTTGAGCGAAAGAATAAAAGTTAGAGAGCATATTCGCTTCTTTATTATCTATAACTTCAATCTTTTCGCCTTCCTGGATAATTTTATCAAATTTATCTTCCCAGTTCTCTTCTGCGTCATTCGAGTCTATTTCAACAGAAACGTGAGAAATGTTACTGATGTGCTTTCTTATTTTACGTTCCACCATTTCAGCAATATCATCAGCTTCTTTAACTTGTATTTCAGGGTCTACTTCGATTTTTATATTAACTATCAGACCTGAAGTTCCCATATTCATTGTTTTTAATTCTTTAACACAGCTAACACAATGCAAATTTTCAGTAACTTGTCTGATGACTTTTTCAACTTGAGGTTCTGCAGATAAACCTGTTAAAAGATTAACATTATTTTTGAGCATATATCCCGCTAAGAAAAGAAGCATTGAAGCGATTATGCCGGAAGCAATACCGTCAGGAATATGAGCTAAATTGTGAGGTAATATGTATTTTGAAATAGAAACGGCAATAAAAGCAACTACAACACCCGTTAAAGCTACAACATCCTCATACCATACATATTTTGTAGTCGGAGTATTGATTTTATGCACGTATTTAATTGATTTTATAAAATCTACTATAG